>JAHFCH010000116.1 GCA_023249635.1 Fibrobacterota bacterium | reverse complement strand
CAAGACGGAGTATAGAACTGGCCACCGTTCTTTCCCTCAGCGCTTGCAAACTCGGTCAGGAAATATTCGAATACGCGGCCAAGTAGGTCCTTGGACCTGCTTCCAACATCGACAAGCTGTATAGAGCCGATGAGATCGATGAGTTCGCCTAAGCGGTGCTTGTCGAGATCGGCCCGTCCGTAGTTCTTATTCAGTGCACCCTTGAGGCGTGGATTGTCGCGCTCGAGGGCGACCATGGCATCGTCCACATCCTTGCCAATGCTCGGCATTTTGGCCTTTGCTTGAAGCTTCGGCCAACGGGCATCCTTGGGCACCCAGAAGACATTGGCGGCGAGATATTCGTCTTTGTCTTCGGGATTGGCGCCGTCGTAATCGCCTTTCCCCGCGACGAGCTTCGCATGGTGCTCATCGAAGGTGTCCGAAATGTATTTGAGGAAGATAAGGCCCAGGACGACGTGCTTATATTCCGCTGCGTCCATGTTGTTGCGAAGCTTATCGGCGGAGAGCCAGAGCTTGGACTCAAAACCCAGATTGGCAGAGGAATCGGAGGTGGACTTGGTTTTTTTCCCGGCCATCAGGAGCAGGTGATTCTATTAATGGATGTCATGCTTAAAAATGATAGGAGTTACCGGACACTTTTCCAATCCAATCCGACCTATCTTTCCCCCGATGCCCGCCGCCCCTACCTTCCGCGACATCCTTTCCTCGCTTCCCGACGAGTACAAGACCGATAACGGGTTCCTGCTGGAATCCTTCCTCGATTGGGCCCGGCTGCGCGGCCTCGAGCTGTATGCCGCCCAAGAGGCGGCCGTGCTGGAACTGTTCGAAGGCAAAAACGTCATCCTGAATACGCCCACCGGCTCGGGGAAATCCCTGGTGGCTTCGGTGTTGCACTTCCAGGCCCTGGCCCAGGGGCGCCGATCCGTATACACCTGCCCCATCAAGGCCCTGGTCAACGAGAAGTGGCTGGCGTTGTGCAAGGAGTTCGGCCCCGAGAATGTCGGGCTTTCCACCGGCGACGCCACCGTCAACCGCGATGCGCCCATCCTCTGTTGCACCGCCGAGATCCTGGCCAACATGGCCCTCTCAGAAGGCGAGGATTGCCCCATCACCGAGGTGGTCATGGACGAGTTCCATTACTACTCGGACCGGGACCGGGGGGTAGCCTGGCAGGTACCCCTGCTCACCTTGCGCAAAGCCCGCTTCCTGCTGATGTCCGCCACCCTGGGCGAAACGGTTTTCTTCGAGGAAGCCCTGACCGCGCTCACGGGTCGCGCCACCGTGGCGGTGCGTTCCCAGGATCGGCCTGTGCCCCTGCATTTCCAATACTGCGAATCGGCGTTGTCCGAAACCGTGCTGCGCTACGCCAACGAGGGCAAGGCTCCGGTATACGTGGTGCATTTCACCCAGGCCGACGCGGCCCGCAACGCCCAGGCGTTCACCAGCCTGGATCTTTGCGGCAAGGAAGAGAAAGCCGCCATCGCCGCCGCCCTGGAGGGCTTCCGCTTTTCCAGTCCCTACGGCCCCGATCTCAAGCGCTGGCTGCGCCAGGGCATCGGCGTGCATCATGCGGGTCTGCTGCCCAAGTACCGCATCCTGGCCGAGCAGCTCGCGCAGCAGGGCCTGCTCAAGGTCATCTGCGGCACGGACACCCTGGGGGTGGGCGTGAACGTTCCCATCCGTACCGTGCTCTTCACCCAGCTGTGCAAATATTCCGGCGACAAAACGGCCATCCTCACGGCGCGGGACTTCCATCAGATCTCAGGGCGCGCGGGGCGCAAGGGCTTCGACAATGCCGGATTCGTGGCGGCCCAGGCGCCCGAACACGTGGTCGAGAACCTGAAACTCGCGGCCAAGAGCGCCCAGAGCGGGCGCAAGTTCGTGAAACGCCAGCCACCGGAGAAAGGCTACGTACCCTTCGACAAGGGCACTTTCGAACGCCTGATCGCGGCGCAGCCCGAGCGCCTGGTATCACGCTTCCAGGTGACCCATGGCATGTTGCTGAACGTGCTGGGCCGGACCGCCGGCCCTGGTCGGGACGGAGACGGATGCCGGGCCATGCGCGATCTCATTTCCGGCAGCCATGAAAGCGCCCGGGACAAAGTCGCCCACCGTAAGCGCGCCTTCCAGCTTTTCCGCTCCCTGGTCGAACGCGGCATATTGGGGATTGTCCCTCCCTCGCAACGATCGACGCCGGGGGCCAAGCTGCGCATCAACGTGGACCTGCAGCAGAATTTTTCCTTGGACCAATCCCTCTCCCTGTACCTGCTGGACACCCTCCCGCTGCTCGATGCGGCTTCCCCCGAGCATCATCTCGACATCCTCACCTTGGCCGAAGCCATTCTCGAGGATCCTGATCTCATTCTGCGCAAGCAATTGGACATGCTCAAGACCGAGCGGATGACCGAGCTTAAGGCGCAAGGGGTGGAATTCGATCAGCGCATCGCGGAGCTGGACGCGATGGAGTATCCCAAGCCGCTGCGGGAATTCGTGTACGCGACCTTCAACGCCTTCGCGGAAAAGCATCCCTGGGTGGGCGGGGAGAATATCCGCCCCAAATCCATCGCGCGCGAAATGCTGGAAGGCTATTTCACCTTTTCCGGCTATGTGAAGCGGTACGGGCTGGAGCGCTCCGAAGGCCTGCTGCTGCGTCACCTCAACGGCGTGTATAAGGTGCTTGCGAATACCATTCCGGATGCGGCCAAGACCGAACAGGTACGCGAGATGGTGGACTTCTTCGGCGATCTCGTGCGGCGCGTGGATTCCAGCCTGCTGGACGAGTGGGAGCGCATGCGTAATCCCGCCTATGTTCCGAAGGAAGCCGCCGAGTTGCGTCCGCCCGGGGCCGAAGCCGCCGCCTTGGCCGCGGAACGGGACGTAACCGCGGATACCGCAGCCTTCACGGGTAGCCTGCGCGCGCGGGTTTTCGCCTTCCTGGCCTCCCTGGCGCGCATCGATTACGCGGGCGCCCTGGAAGCCTTGGACGAAGGCGCTCCGGAAGCGCGCGTGCGCGTCTCCGGAGCGGCTCCCTGGAATCCGGATCGACTGCGGCAGGCCCTGGACGCGTACCGGGCCACGCACGGCATGTTCCGACTCGATCCGGAAGGCCGGGCGGCCCGGCATACCCAGGTCGACTTCGGGGCCCCGGGAGCGGTTTCATGGAAGGTAACGCAGATGCTACAGGATGGGGAAGGGCTGTGCGATTGGGCGGCCGTGTTCGCGGTGGACCTCGCCGCCTCGCGGGCCGCCGGGGCGCCTATCCTCGAATTGGAAAACCTGGGACCCGCCTAGTCCGCGCCGCCGGGTAACCGGCGCGTGACGGTGGGTTACTTGGTTTTTTCCCGGAGCAAATCCTCGACGGAAACCTCCAGGGCGACCGCTATCTTATCCAGCGAACTCAGTTTCGGGTCGGCCTTGAGATTGAGGATGCGGCTGAGAAGCGACTTGGGGACGCCGGTGGAACTGGCGAAATGTTCGATGCTGGAAAACTCCCCGAGCTTGATCCGGCGCGTGATCAGGCGCCTGATATTCTCCGCGATGATGAGTGTCTTCTGCAATCAAACCTCTGAAGGGCAAGGTAGGGAAAACGAACTTCGCGAATGTTCTATTGATAGAACATTCGCCATTACCTATACTTTCATCCGGAGTGCCATGGCAGCTCCGAACGCGAGCTAGACCAGTAAGAATAGTGCTTCGGGTTAGGATCCCGGCAACCAATCTTTGTGGTGATCTACCGGCGGAATATGATAGCAATGGTCCCTAAAACGGACGTATCGCGAATGGAACTAAAGGAGTAGCGGCTCTGAATGGAAACCGAGATGATGGTTACCGGGGATAAACTGGAAGTGAAGTGTACCGGGGTCTACCACCAGGCCGAGCTCATGAAGGCGCTGGACTCCATCGATGAAATCCGCAACTCCGAACCCGCGGTCCGTAAATGCATCATGGATATGACGGGAGCGGATTTCCGGGTGGCGGGAATCGGCGAATTCTTCATCGGGGAGTACGCGGCGCGGAAGTTATCCGGGATCCGGATTTCCCTGATCATCAACCCCGGTCAGATCAACAAGTTGATGGAAAACGCGGCCTACAATAGAGGATTGAAGATCCTGCTCGCCGAGTCCCGGGATCAGGCGTTGGCCTGGCTCGACCAATAACGGCGGGCCTCAGGGCAGTTTCACCCGTTCCGCGCCGACCAGGTTCACGTCGTTTATTTGCACGAACCCGGTGCCTGTTATCCCCGTCACGGAAAAGCGGTAAACCTTATGCTTCCCCGGTTTGAAGGCGGTGCGGGACCAGGCATCGGGAGCCGCCGAAGCCAGGGCGGCCAGTTCGGAAAAACTTCCCGATTTCGCGTTCAGATCCGCGAGATTATCCGCCGCCCATAGCTTCCAGGCATAACCCGTGGTACCCAAGGCCGAAGCCAATTCGGCGCCGGCCCCCTGCACCCAGATGGGTTGCGGAAATTCGAAGGTCACCGCGAGTGGCCGTGTAGGGGAATCCCCGATGCTCATTTGTTCCTTGATCTGCCAGCCGTTGAGCGCCTGGCCGAACAGCTTTATTTCCTTCATGCCTCCCGCATACGCGCTCCACTCGGGCCAATTGCCGATGGTCACCGGTCGGTCCGTGATCTTGAGGCGGCCCGCAACCGTCTGTTCCGCCGCGAGCTCTCCGTTCACGTAGAAGCGCAGGAGCTTGCCGTCGAAGGTGCCGGCCAGCCGGGTCCATTCCCCCTGCGTCGCCGGAGCGGTGAGTACATAGGAATATCCCTGCGGCGTACCGTCCTCGATGAGCACGTAGAAGTTGTAGATACCGTCCACGATTTCCAGCGAGAAGGAGGTGGGCGCATAGAGCTTGCCGACGACGGTACGGCGGCCCGCCAAGCTATCCGGCTTAACCCAGGCGGTTACGGTCAGGCCCTCCTGGAAGTCCAGTTCCGGACGCGCCGCGATGATCACGGTATCGCGGGTATCGAATTGCGCCCAGGTTCCGGCCGAATCGGTTTTGCAGGTAAGCGAACCGCCCACGCGGCCGCCATGGCCGTGACCGGAAAGGTCCGGGATCTCGGGCTTGCCGCAATCCTTGAAGTCGTACCAGGCTTCGGGCTTGGGCAGCAGCGCCGTGTTCGAGGTCTTGTGTTCGGCCAGTCCCACCTTGACGGTGTCGCCGTCGTAGAGGCCGCCGGGGAAGCGCGAAACGTCCGCCGCCCAGGCGTCATGGGACGTATAGGCCTTGGTGAAGTCGACGGGTACGGCCACGTAATTGCTGTCGTCATCGGCTATGTCTACAGTGATCTCCGGGCAGGCGGAAAGATCCACGTCGCGCGATGGCTCCGAAAGGCGCACCAGGAAACGCTCGGCCTTCTCCTCCACGGTATCGTTGGCGATGCGCAAGGGGATGCGCATGGAAGTAGCTCCGCTTTCGAAGACGAGGGAGCCGGAAGCCGCAATGAAGTCTTCGCCTTCCTTGGCGGTGGCGCCGCTGGCGGGCGCGCCCACGGCCTGGTAATGGAATACCGCGCGGCGGCCGGTTTCGCCGGCGCGGCGGATCTCGATGGAAAGGGAATCCTTTTCGGACACCGTAAAGGCCGCCTGGGGGCAACGGATGCGGGACAGGGAATCGTCATCCTGCACCGCCAGCGAAGCGCGCGCGGGCGAACCCAGCACGGCGCCGTTGCCTGGAGCGGTGAGCAGGGCCGCGAAGGTTTCCGGACCTTCGACATTACGATCGTTCACCAACAGGGCATAGATGGGGAGCAGGGTATCCCCGGGGGCGAAGGAAAGTTCGCTGCCCGTGGCGGCGTAATCCGAGTCGCGCTGGGCGGAAGAATCCGCCAGTTGCCAATGGACGGTGACCGGACGATCGGCGGGGCCGCTGCGGCGAACCCAAGCGGCCATGGAGCCGTCATTCTCGCGGGCGGCGTAGCGGATCGCGGAGAATTGCAGCCGCACCGGTACGGCGGCGGGGACGATATGCAGGGGGCCGAGCACGGTGCCAGTGCTGGGATTGCCTTCGCTGTCCATCGCCACCAGACGATAGATGTAAGTCACGTCCAGGGTATCGGGGATGGAGAGCCATAAGGTATCGCGATAGGCCGCGCCCGGGATGAGCCGTTCGCGCAAAGGCGTTTCCACCACGGCGCCGATGGCCTCGATGGGTTTGCGGTACAGGACATAGCCGGCCACGTCGGGAACCTCGGCGGCATCCCACGAAAGCGACACGATTCTTGATGCCGCGTCGAACTCGGCCTTGAAACCGGTGGGCGCGGGCGGGGCGCCGGCAGGATCGCGTTTGAGATCGATGGCATCCGCCACCGGCGTGATATCGCCCGAGGCCACCGCGATGGGGCCCTTGCGCACCGGGAGGTAGCCTGCATGCTCGAAGCTCACGGCGTATTCTCCTGCGGGCAGGTTGATGAGCAGGCAACGGCCGTTCTCATCGGTGTAGGCCACGAAGGAGACGCCCGGCACCTGGCAAACCGCATGCTCCAGCGGTTTACCGTTGGAGGTGACCGTGGCGCGGATGCCGCCCAGCTCGCGCAAGGGCAGGATGCCGGCGTTGGTGAGAGCGGCGTTGGCCACGCGTACGGCGGGTGAGAAGCCCACGTAACGCGTATGTGACGCATCGGAATAGAAACCCAGGATGGACCAATCGCCGGCGGCCAGGCCGGTAAAGCGGTAACGCCCGCCCCCGTCGGCGAGGGTATAACGGAACTGCGCCGAATCCTTGAGGGTGTCCGGGTTTTGCAGCACGCGCAGGAGCACGACGCTGTCCGGGACCGCGGAGTAGGCGGCGGAGCGGCGGAAGGCGTAGACCTCGGCGCCCGCGGCGGGATTGGAGCCGTCCTTGCTCAGGCCCCCTTCGATGCCTTGCACGCCGGTTTCCGTGCCGCTTTCGGTGCCTTGCATGCACGAGACGGCCAGCAAGGCGCAGAGGGTGGATAGAGCGGAGAGGGCGGCGGTACTGCGGAGGAAATACGAAATGCGGTTCACGGCTTGGTCCTCGTCATCCCCGCGGTCTTCGTTACCCCTGGGGTCAACGCCTGCGGGAAAAGCTGTATGTTCAATTGGCAAAGCTGGTCGGCGGGCCGCTCGTCTTTGTGCACCAGGGAGCGCACTTCGGATAGGAATTTCTGCAGCTTCTTCTCGATCTTCCCGTAATTATCGGTGGAAACGCTGAGGGTACGGGTAACGAAGGTTTTGGGATGGAGGTCGCCATCGTACAATGCCGGCAGGCCCAGCTCGATGCACTTGGCCTGGTAGCGCTTGACCAGCGCGTCGTTGGCATCCGACTTCGAGAAGAGGATCTTCTCCCCCGGCTTCCAATATCCGCGCTTGTCCTGCTTGATGAAATTCAGGCGCTTGAGCAACTCCATGGACGCTTTCACCTGGGGCACGCTTACGGGCGGGTACAGGGACTTGGCGATCTTCTCGTATTCATCCGTGATGTCGGCGATGTCGAGGTAAGCCCGGATGGCGCTGGTCCACCATTCCCGGTAATACTCGTAGGCATTCTTGTCGACCAGCATCCAGGGCGTGCGATTGAGCGCGATCAATTGGTCGAGGTAGAACTCGCGCTCGTCCTTGACCAGGGTCTGGTTGTAAAGCACCAGGAAGCGGAAGTACTGCGCCTCGTCGCCCTCGAGAGCGAAGATGGGGATGAGCAATTCCATCTTCGATTTGGAGAGCAGCTTCTTGCCCGCGATGATATCGGAGAAAAAGGAGCGACTGTTGGGGAGCCCCATCTGGCGGCAGATGTAGGTTTTGGTGAAACGCTCGTCGGCCGTGGAGCGCCAGGCATAGGCTTCCGACAGATAGCGTTTGAAGTCCACGAAACTGAAAATATTGACGGGCGATTTTTCCATTCCGCGGCAAAAGGTAATACGGGCGGCTTCCCCCACCTTGTGCATTTCTTGGAGAACATGGAATTGGGAATGGCCTGGAAAACCCCAGGAAATAGCGTATTCTTGCCCGGAACGGGACGGAAACCGGGAGAACACACTCTCCCGCCGCCTTGAATTACTTTTGGAAAGCGTGCTTACCCTGTATATCGATGCCGATGCCTGCCCCGTCAAGGACGAAACCTACAAGGTCGCCAAGCGCCACGGCTGGCCGGTAATCGTGGTGGCCAACGCCGCCATGCGCATCCCCTACGAGACCTTCATCCGCCTGGAAGTGGTCTCGGACGGCTTCGACGCCGCCGATGATTGGATAGTGGAGCATGCCGGGCCCGGGGATATCGTCATCACTTCGGACATTCCCTTGGCCGGCCGCAGCCTCAAGCAAGGCGCCTTCGTACTGGGCAATACGGGCCGACCGTTTACCGAAGAGAATATCGGGGATGCCCTGGCGTCACGGGAAATAGCCCAAGAGATGCGCGAGATGGGAATGCTGCGCGGCGGGCCGGCGCCTTTCCAACCCAAGGACCGGGGCGAATTCCTGAACCAGCTGGATCGGGCCGTAAACATGCTCAAACGCCGCCACAAGGCCGACCCGCCTCCGTAACACCCAGGTTTCCCCTCCCGCTCCGCGGACCGCGACTTTGGGAACAAATCCGGGTCAAAAACCGGAGCATCCTGCCGCAGAACCCGGGTTCGATCCGGAACCTGTACTCCCAGGGTCAAAGCCGCCCCGGAGGGTTCCGATTTCACGCCATTTTCCCGCATTTGCCGCATAAGTTGTGGGCCAATCCCAGGTTAGGATCCGGTATATGACGACGCCCAAATCCTTTCTCCCGATCCGCTCCGCCGCCCTGCTGGCAGTGGCCGCCGCGCCTTTGCTGGCCCAGGTGAATATTACCGGGAAAGTCACCGACCATTCCGGCAAAGGCATCGCCGGCGTGCTCGTCGCGCTGAAGAAGAACAAGGCTTCCACCCTGACCGCGGCCGACGGATCTTACACGCTGAACGGAAGCTCGGTGGGCCTGGCGCGCTTGGATGGCCGGGGTCCGGGAGCCTTGGCCTTCCGCGAAGGCCGGCTGGAATTCGCGGTAACCGCGGCCCGGCAGCATGTCCGCGTGGAGGCCTTTGATCTCGCCGGGCATACCTTGGGGGTGGCCATGGATCGCTTCGCCGAAGCGGGCGCCTATCGCGTCGATCCCCTTCCCGCCCAGGGAGGCGATCGCATAGCGCTGGTCTCGGTACGCCTGGGTCCGGACGCCTACGTGCTGAAACTGGTGCGCACCGCCGACCGTAACGTGCAGGCTACCGTGCTGGGGCGCGCCGCGCTTTCCGCCGCGGCCATGGCCAAGCTGGCCGCCGCCGAGGTCGTCGATACCCTGGAAGCCTCCAAGACCGGTTTCGACAAAGGCCGTAAAAAGGTGGAGACCCTGGCGGGCACCGTGAATTTCATGCTCATGGACCCGGACGAATTCTGGGGCAAGGTTTCCGATTACCCGGTAGCCAAGAACGTGATGACTTACGTATTCCTCAATCGAACCAACGGCAAGTACGCGGACAACCAGATCTTCTGGACCTTTTCGGGGCAGACCAAGACCATCGCCGATCAGAAGATCTTCGACATGCCCGCCAATTCATCGGGCCGCGTGACCTTCCATCTGGAGACGGCCACCGGCAAGTACTGGGATTTCATGGAGCATACCATCACGCCCGGCAACTGGTACGGCAATACCACCCGCGTGGACGCCTACGGCATCCCCATGGCCATTCGTCTCATCTGCGATGACGGTCACGACGTGAAGCTGGGGGAAAACTACGAGACCTTCTACATGGGCCGCGAGAAATTCTTCGAGTACTACAAGGCGAGCGTGCCGGCCGAGTTCCAGCATACCGCCGTGAACGGGGCGCCTTACCGCATCCTGGCCCCCGGCAAGGGCGACGGCGGATTCGGTCCCGGCGAGAAATACGCGACCTACTTCGACGCCTACCTCAAGGAGCTCGGCATAGCCGCCACGGATACCCGCAAGGTGTTCGCATGCGAAGGCAACCCCTTCGGCAGCAATGCCCAGCTGGCCGGGGCCGTCAACCGCCACGTGGCCCAGCTTCCCAAAACCGAATGGCTCAAGGCGGAGAATTTCTACAAGCAGGCCCCCGCCAATTATTACGCGAAGTTCTTCCACGACAACAGTTTCAGCGAGAAGGCCTACGGTTTCGCTTACGATGATGCCGAAGGCTACGCCGCCTATGACGCCTGCGCCAAGCCGCGGACATTGATTATCGCCGTCGGTTATTGATCAGCCTGTCAAAGTCAGGATTGGCCTGAATCGAACCGTCTTTCCCCTGAAACCTTTCCCTAAGTGGGCTTTTCCCCCCTATCGGGGCCAATCCGGCCCCGGAGGTTTCGGGATCGCGGGGCATTTACGGTAAAGCCTCGATAAGTTGTGGAGGACGAACGAACCGCCGCCCCAAGGATTCCCAGCATGTCTTTACGCTCCCTCACCCTGTCACTGCTATTGTCATCGGGGCTCGGCTCGGCCTCTCTGATCGCGGGCGCGGAAATCAATCTCACCGGCAAAATCACCGGTAGCGACGGCAAAGGCATTCCCGGCGTGCAGGTTCTCCTTAAGCAGGCCCGCTTGGCCGCCACTACCGATGCCGACGGCGCCTATAAACTGGACGCCAATTCCGTTCGTCTCTCCGGATCGGCCCGACCGATTCCCGGCGAGCCGTGCATCCGGGGCGGGGAGTTGGAGTTTTCCGTGACCGCGGAAGCGGGTAGCGCGGATATCCGCGCATATGATCTTTTCGGCCGCCCCGCAGGAACGTTGTTGCGCGGCGCCCTCAAGCCCGGCGCCTACCGCTTGCCCTTGCCCGCCGGCATGGGCGCATCCATGCTCTTCCTCCGCGCCCGTATCGGAACCCGCAGCCAGGTGCTGCGTTATTTTCCTGTAAACTCCGCGAACGCGGCGCCCGCCTCCGGCCTGCCCGCTCCCGCAGCCGCGCGCGCGCTCCCCAAATCGGCCGCGGCCGAATACGATACCCTGCTGGCTTCCAAAGAAGGCTATACCCCCGACTACAAGCGCATCAATTCCTTGGCTGGCGGCAACGATTTCTTCCTGGTGCAGCCGCGGGTTTTCTGGGGCGATCCCACTGGCGTGCCCCCGGCGGCGCAGGTGATGACTTACCGCTTCCTCAACCGCACCAACGGCAAGTACGCGGACAAGGACATCTATTGGAAGTTCACGGGCTTCAAGCTCGGCACCCAGGAACCCATTCCGGTGCAGAGCGGCAACCTGGCGGAGAATCCGCTGCTGGATTTGCCCCCGCACCATGCGGGGCGCGTGACCTTCAACCTGGGCTCGCCCACCGGCGAGTATACCGATTTCATCGAGCAGACCGCGGACAATCTGGGTTGGCACGGCAACACGACGCGCGTGGATGCTTACGGCCTACCCATGGCCATGCGCCTTTTGTGCGAGGACGGCCGGGATGATTTGCTGGGCGAGAAGTACGAAGTGTTCTACCTGGGCCGGGAGAAATTCTTCCAGCGTTACCTGGCCACGGTGCCGGCAGAGTTCCAGCATAACGCGGACGCAAGCGCGAAGCGACTGCGCATCACCGCGCCCGGCAAGGGGGACATGGCCTTTAATCCGGGCCAGCAGTACGCGGAGTATTTCAGCAATTATTTCAAAGAGTTGAACCTGAGCGGCGCCAAGGTGACCAGCCAGTTCGCCTTCGCCTGCCAGGATGATTTCTTCAACCAGAAGGCCGACCTGTGCGGCGCCATCAACCGGCACGTAGCGCAGCTGCCGCCGGCGCAATGGAAGAATCCCGAATTCTTTTATCAGCAGGCCCCGGCCAATTTCTACGCCAAGTTCTTCCATGCCTACAGCTTCCGCGAAAAGGCCTACGGCTTCGCCTATGACGATGCCGCCGAAATGGCCGCCTTCGCGGAATGCGCCAAGCCCAAGGCACTGATTATCGCCATCGGTTGGTAGCCTTTTCCGGCAGGCCTGCCAGGCCCGTCAAAGCCGGAAACCCCCGAAGCGGCTAATCCAAAGCGGCCCGCCGCATCGTTCAGCCCTGACAGATTTTCGGCTTGGCCCAATCCTGATTGCATATGCCCCAGAAACCGCTCGAGCACGGCACGCTTGGCAGCCGGATCGGGGGCCTGTTTCACTTCCTGGGTCATGGTGTTAAGGGCCGCATGGTAGCGCTCCTGAAGCATCCGTTCAGCGGCGCCGGCATGGATGCGGGGAACTGCGAAGCAAAGCGCCAACAGAAATACGCGAATGCAGACGGTAAGACCGCGCATGAAAGCCTCCAAGGTGATCGGGAAGAGGATAAAGCTTGAATAAATGTTCCGCTAACGCGCGCGGCAAGGACTGAATGCGGATAAACTAGGCGGAAAAGCGAATCAAACGGGCAGTAACGTACCGGTAACGCTGGCGTTTTCAGGGGAAGCCAGCCAGGCGATCGTAGCGGCGATGGAGGACGGCGCCGTCCAACGCGAGAAATCGGCGCCCGGCATGGCGGCGCGGTTCGCGGGAGTATCGATGGTATCGGGCAGCACGGCATTGACCAGGATTCGCTCAGGCCCGCATTCGGCGGCCAAGGCGCGTGTCATGGCGGCCACGGCGGCCTTGGCGGAAACATATGCCAGCTTGCCGCCGGGATGATCGACCGCGGCCCGGGCGGCCACGTTCACGATGCGACCGCCCTGGCCGCCGCGGCGGATGCTCTTGATGGCTTCGCGCGAAGCGAGGAATGAGGTTACGGTATTGATGCGCCATTGCGCGGTGAAAGCCTCGAGGCTGGTCTCCGCCACCGGGGCCATGGAAAAACCCCCGGCCACGTGCACGGAAGCCCACAGGGGCGGCAGGGCCGCATACCAGCGGGTTACCGCGGTTTCGTCGGCTAGATCAAGCTCCTGGCGGGTGGGTGCGTGGATTTCCGCCCCCGCCGCACGCAGGGTATCCGCCACCGCGGGACCCAATCCGCCGCCGGCGCCGGTGATGACGATATGCAGTCCCTTCAATGTTACCGGCATGGAAGCCTCCCCGCAAAGGTGATGCGGGGAATGTAGCTATCGCGCCATTTTAGAGACAAGGGACAAGGGACAAGTAAGGGACAGATCAAGGGCAGGTCTGCCCTTCGGGGCCGGCGTAGGCGTTGCGCGCCTCGAGCCAGGTCTTCTGCGCATCGGTGAATGAGCAAAGATGATTGTCCGCGATATCGATTTTGGCGATGGCGTTCAGGGTGAAGATGGTTTCCGGCAGCACATGCAAACGGTTATGCGGCACCTGCAATTCCCTCAGTACCGTCAAGCCTCCCCAATCGGGCAGCTCCGCCAGCTGGTTGAATTGCAAGGAGAGGAACTCGAGCTTGCTGAGGTTGCCGATCTCGCCGGGAACCGTATGCAGGGAATCGCCAAGCAGGTACAATTCCCGCAGCGCATGCAGTTTGCCGATGGAAGCGGGTAGGGCCGTGAAGCCCGAGTCCTTGGACCAGGATATGCTCAGCAGCCACAGGGAATCCATCCCGGCCAGCGCATCGAACAAAGGCGCCATGTTGCTGTCGGCCAGAAAGGGCCCTTCGACCTTGAAGACTTTGAGCGCGGTCAAGCGCTTCAAGGCCGCCATGGTCTTGAAATGGTATTGGTAGGGCAGCGCGTTCAGGACCACCTCGTCGATGCGGGACGATCCCTTGATGAAGCGCGCAATGGGCTCTGTGATGCCGTTGTCGGTGAAGAAGGCGGTCAACGCCAGGGAATCGCACACGCGGTTGGCGCAGGGCAGCGCCGTGGAATCGAAGGCCGTGTTCTCGCCGGGATGCAGGGAGACGGTCGTGCCCGAAAGGGCGGCGAAGGCGGTATCCTTGGACGCGACATCGACCACGTAACCGCCCGCGGGCAACCCTTCCAGGCGCAGGGAATCCCCGGCGGACAGGCGCGCCAGGCGTTCCAGGCCCGCCAATCGGATGTATCCCGAGGTTCCCGCGGCAGCGCCCGCCGGCGCGTGCAGGGACAGGCTTCCAGTGGCCGCGAAATGGGCTTCGGCCAATTCCACATCCTTGCCGCCGCTGTCCACCTTGCAATCGATGAGCACGCCTTGGGCGCGGGCCGAGTCCACTACCTCGATGCGGTAGCGTCCGGGCAGGATATGCGCGAAGGCGAAGCGCCCCTTGGAGTCGCTATGCGTCTCGCCCAGGCTATCCGCCGCCGCCGCGCCCGCCTTAGGCGAACCGGCGGGCAGGGGAGATAGATATCCGCTGGGGCGCAGGCGCGCCAGGGCCCCGCGGGCGGGTATGCCATCCGTGGTCAGCACCATTCCGGCGATGGCGCTGCCGTTGCCTATGTCGGAGCCGCCCCCCGCGAGGCGCTTAGGCCCGAATTCGCAGGCGGCGAGGGTCAAAATCGCAGCCACCCCCAGGGTAACACTCAAGCTACGTAGGCTGTCACGCACGGGTGGCCTCCTTGGCGGGAAGGGCGAGCGGAAAGGCCTGCAAGTTGATTTGGTAGACGCGATCGGCTTTGGTATCCCGCTTGGCCAGCTCCAGGATCTCCTTGCGCAAGTTGCGCATCTTTTCCCGGATGGCCGCCACCCCCGCCGCAGATACGCTTACCGTCTGCGCGGCGATCTCGCGGCTCTCCACCGGCTGCCGGATGAAGGCTTCCTTGGCCAGATCCATGGCGGTGAGCAGGAAGTTGGCGATGAAGGCCGATTTCCAACCTTCCCCGGCCGTGATCAGGGCTTCCGTCTTTTCCCAACCCTGGGCGGTCTTCTTGATGAAACCCAAGCGCTCCAGGACTTCGATGGCCTTCTGGGCTTCGCGGGGCTTGATGGAGGGCACGAGCAGGCGCGCCAGGGCCCCGTAGTCGCCTTTGAAAGGATGGTAGTCCAGCACTTCCAGGATGGCCACGTAATACCACTTCTCGTAGAACTCGTATCGGGTCGCTTCGACCAGCCGGGCCTTGGAGCTGCGATGGGCCGAAAGGCGCTCGAAGAAATGCGCCTTGTCCCGGGAAGACTTGGCCTTGTTGAAATGCACCAGGGCTTCGAAGTATTCGGTTTCCTTCTTGTTCAGGCGCAACAGCTCGGCCACCTTCAGGATCATCTTGCCCGAAAGCTCACGCTTGCCTTGGAACACCTTGAGGTAATACGCCGGGTTGCAATCCAATTGCTGGGCGATGTAGCGATGGGAGAAATTCCGGTTCTCGCGCTTGCGCGCCTCATAGGCGTCCCGCAGGAACTGATGGTAATCCAGGTAGTCGAAGAGGGCCGGGCGATCCATGCTTCCCATAATGTAGGCGGGAAGGCCCGGAATGCAAGGCGCAATTCAGAAAGTGTTGCCTTTTTGCCAACAATACTGTTGCCTTTTTCTGCGCGTAAACCCGGTTCTATGTCGTAAATACAGGTATTTTAGGCGCGAATGGCCTCGCTATCCGTTGCCAAATAAATAGTGTAGCCATAAGTTTTGGCCAGTACTCAAGCCAAAGGTGGGACGGCGATGATGGACGGAAAGCAGGTGTGGGTGGTGGCGGGGATGCTGGCCCTGGGCGTAGGTGGGGCCCAGGGCCAGGCGGTGCTGGATGATCTCGAAGGCGGTAACAGCATCAACAAGTTCGGGGGCCAATGGAATTTCAGCGGGGATTTCTGGGATAAGGGGGATTCCAAAATCCTCAGCGCCGTGGACACATCGGTAGTCGTCCCTTTCTTCAAAGGCGCCTATGGCGGCGGATATCCCGACGGCGGCGGCAACGCGGCCAAGCTGGAATTCCGTTTCGGCACCACCAAGCCGGGCACGCCTCCCAATACCTACGAAAACAACGTGAGCATGAACTGCCCCCTGGGCCCGGATGACGCCAAGCTGGATCTCACCGGCGCGCAATCGGTCACCTTCTACGCCAAGGCCGACAAGGCCCTGCAGGTGGAGATGGTCCTCAATACCGCCAACATCACGGACTATGCCTTCTATACTTCGGTCCTGAACGTGGGCGCGGCTTGGGCCAAGTACACGGTAAAGCTGGCCACGGGTGCGGGCGGCCTCACGCGCCGTAACTTCGGCGTCACCAAGCCCCTGGATCTATCGCAGGCGCTTGGACTGGGATGGGAAGTCAACCACGGCAAGAACGCGGCGGTATCCCAGGCTACCCTGTGGATCGATGATATCAGCTTCCAGGGCTATACCTTCAAGGCGCCGGAGCCGCGCGGTTCTTGCATCGCCAACGGTTGCATAACCGCTCCCGGAAGCGCGCCCAAGCCCGCGGTCCTGGTCGCCGATTTCGAAGGGGCCGATGCCACCTTGTCCGCCCTGGGAACCCGCTGGAGCCTAGGCTCCGCCGCGCCCATGGGATCCGATGCCAAGGCTTCCCATTTCACGTCCGGAGTGGACTCGACCGATTTTACCCTCGCGCCCCAGGGGCATGGGTATGGCGGAAGCAACGGGGGCATGCTGGGATTCGAGCTGGGCGATGTCTGGTTCACTCCCGAAGGCTATCTGCAATTGCCGTCCGTGAACCTCTCTACCTACCTCAGCAATGACAGCAATCTGGATGTGGGCGCGGCGACAGGCCTCTACTTCGACTATATGACCTCGGGCGAGGTTGATTACGTGGACGTGAAGATCCGCACCAACCAAGTGCATGCCGAGAACATCTATGCCATCGCGTATACCAGGCTGAAAGCCACGGGCGGGCAATGGAAGGGCGCCTTGCTCAAGTGGAGCGATTTCGTACTGCCCAATTGGGGGGCCGCTTTCCAGGAAGCCGAGAAGGCGATGCGCTTCACCAACATCGTAAGCCTGGAATGGTCCGTGACCAGCGCCAAGAAGAACATCCAGGGTTCCATTGCCGTCGACAACGTTTACCTTACCGGAATCCCGGAATTGCCCCAACCCATTCCTTCGCGCCTTGCGGCGGCCAACGCCTCGCCGGGCCAAGGACGGCTGTTGGTAGGGCGCGGCTCCCTGCGCATCCCATTCCGCGCGCCGGCCGGATCCCATGTAGGGCAAATCCGCATCCTGGACGCTTCCGGCCATGAGCTGGACCGGCAGCCCTTCGTTGCCGAAGGGGTGGCGGGCACCTCCCTGGAGATGCGCCTGGACGGCAGAATCCCGCACGGTCTGATGCTGGTGCGGGTCGAGTCGCGCTATGGCGCGGGACTCTCGTTCGCAACCGCCTACCCGGCGGTGAACTTGGAATAACCCGGGGGGTGGCGCGGGGCGGATGGGACCCCCCAGCTTCGTCCGTGGTCGGCCTGTGTGGGTCGGCCTTCCCAGCGGGTCCGCAAGGATCCTCCGGCCCGCAAGGGCCGGTGCCCGCCACCCCGGTAGCTTTGGAAATTTGCGAGTAACGGCCGCGAGGCTTGTCCGGTAATGCGAAACTCCCTCCCCGCTTCCGGACAGGTTCTCGCGGCCTAGGATTTCCCCTTCCTTGACCGCCCCCGGCCCCTTACGCCGATTTCCCCCGGGAAAGTGCGGAGATTCCCCTAACCTTCCCGCCCCGGGCGCGCTATCCTGGAAAGGCGGGCATCCGGTCCCGGCGGCCCTTGGCCGTTCTCCGCAGGTTTCCGCAGCTCCCCGGCTCCGTATCATACGCGTTACGTAACATGAAAGCTACTGCTGTATTTACGCAGAGCTTCGGGCGTTGTGCGTTGTGCGTCGCGTGTCCCGTTGAGCCGGCTCCATCAACGGTTTCCGCGCCCAGACCCGCGCGCAGGCGCTTTCCCGATACCGGTCGCCTCCGCCGCCGCTAGATTGGATAGCGGGTCGGGACATGGGGGAAAAATGAACTCGCGAAATCAATTCCGCCGGGTGGCCGCACAGTTGGCGCCGCTCTTGATGCTTACCGCCGGCAGCCTTCCGGCCCAAGAACTCGCCTGGAAAAACCCGGGCAATTACGATTACGCCGGACACCTTTCCAAAACCCCGGGCGAAGTGGATCTCCCGGACGGCATCCCGCAGGGCTTCGATGCGGCCATCGCCCATCCGGCGGGGATGGACTTCCAGGTCACCGGGATGGATTTCCTTTCCGATGGCCGCATGGTGTTGGCCGATTGGGGCGGGTTCGGCAAGCAAGGCACCCTGTACGTGATGGAAAATGTCGGCGGGGATGTTTCCAAAGTCAAGGCCACCGTCATCGCCAAGGGCCTATGGGAACCCATGGGTGTGAAAGTGATCAAGGACGTGGTCTATTCTACCGCGCAGGATGGCTTGTATAAAGCGATCCGTGCGGGAACGGCGGGCGCGGAACAATGGCAGGTCTCCCAGCACGCCAAATTCATCATCCCCATCAAATCGCTGGGCGGGGATTTCCCCATCGCCTTCAACACCGCTTTCCACGGCGGCAACTTCTATTTCAGCACCGGCGCCTACAAGAATTTCAACACGCCTCCGCTCAATCAGGGGTACGTGGTGAAAATCCCCCTGGCCGAAGGCCAGCAGGAGATCATGGCGCGCGGCATCCGCATGCCTAACGGCCTGGCCGCCGATGCCGATGGGGAAATGTTCTTCTCGGACAACCAAGGCGAGTACCGTCCCTATAGCGGCATCTTCCACGTGGTCAAGGGCCGCCATTACGGCATGGCCGCGCCCGACGGCAAGGACGGCAACATGGGGGGCGCCATGACCAAGTTCCTTCCCCTGCCTCCCAAGGATTCCATCTACCCGCCTGCGGTGGATATCCCTTATCGTCCCGGAAGCGCATCGGTCACGAACATGTTCCTGCTGGAATCGACCCCGTTCGCGGGCCAGTTCCTGGTGGGCGACAACGCGTTCGGCGGCGTTCACCGCGTGTTTACCGAAAAGGTCAAAGGCGAATACCAGGGCGCGTATTTCCAGTTCAGCACGGTGCTCGAAGGCGGCATCCAATCTTTCTGCGCGGGACCGGACGGCTCGATTTACGGAGGCGCGCTGGGGATGGGCGCCAACGGGTGGTCCTGGCTTGGTCGCGAGACCGGCCTGATGAAATGGAAGCCCAACGGAAAACCCTTTTCCGCCATCATCGCGGCCGCTTCCCAGCGGGAAGGATTCGATCTTCGCTTTACCGATGCCTTGGCGGACAATGCCTTGAATCCGGATTGGTTCTGGATCACCTCATACCGCTATGAACCCACCTCCAATTACGGCGGGCCCAAGCTGGATACCCGCCGCGACAAGATCCTGTCGCTGCGCACCACCCCCGATCGCAAGACCCTGGCCATAGCCGTGGAAGGCCTGACGGCGGGCCGCGTGTACCGGATCATGATATCGTCCGAGGTGAAGACCGTTGCGGGCTCCGGCCTGGCCACGCGCAATGCCTGGTACACCTTGAATCAGATCAGCGATGCGGCGCCCCTGGCGGGACCGACTTCCATCGCGGGCCGCGCGCGCGGAAACGCGGGTCCCCGCCTGATTGACGGCGGAGGCGCGATGCGCTTGCGTTTGGGCGTCGCCGGCGCTTATTCGATTAGGGTCACCGATCCCCGCGGGGCCTTTTTAGGTCGGGCGGCGGGAATGGCGCCGGCAGGCGGCGAGGTCGCAGTCCCGGGACGGGGAGTGCGGGTGGTGCAGGTAACCACGGGCGCCGGATCCTTCACCGAGTTGGTGAAACCGCTCTTGCCTTGAAAGGCGGACGGCTGCGGTAACGGCCGGCCTTCCGAAAGCTATTTTCCCCTGCATGCATGAAAAGGAATTCGCCCTGCTGGCCCGCGTGCTGCCGCACATGGCGGCGCGCTGGCGCTGGCACGCCGATCTCGAGCTGCCGGCCGGGCTACCCGATGGGGAAATCGACATTGACGCGCTCGCCGGGACCGCGTTCCACCCAGTAACTGGAATGTTACCGTTGCGGTTGGCTGCGGAGATGCGGGCCGGCCTGGCGGATCAGTTGGAGCGGAAGGGCATTGACCGGGCCGAGCTGACCGCGGCCAAAGTGGTGATCCGCTTCGCCACCGATGCGGTGCGTACGGACAAGACCCGTATCGTCCATTTCGACTTCCGCATCGCGGCTCGCCTGGAAACGACGTCCGGTACATTCACCGCGGAACAGGACGAGTTGCACGTGTGGCATTCGCGGGAACCGGAGTAGCTTCCGGTTCCCCGGCCTGATCGATCCGTGGCTGGATTAATCCGTAGCCTTATCGATCGCATGGTCGATTTTCTTTCCGGTCTTCTCCCCGAGTCCGTCCGGATTCAAGGCATCGTGCAAATCGTGGTGTCGCGTGCCATCC
>JAHFCH010000301.1 GCA_023249635.1 Fibrobacterota bacterium | reverse complement strand
TCCATACCCTTTCCGCACATAATCTCGCAGCCCGCGGTGGATGAAATGCGGTTTCCCGCTCTGTGCGAATTTTCCGAAATTGAGTCGTGCGCCATTGAAGCGCCTTGCTGGGGCTAGCTGAGCGGAAGGAAGCGGTTGCGTCGGCGTTACAACGAGAGCGTTCTGAGTGCCAGCTTGCTCTTCAGGTTTGTTCTTGACATCTGGAGCTTCTTCCGATTCAGGAGTTGGTTTAATCTCATCTGGAGTAGGGGACGGTGGAATAGCGTCAGGTACCCATGGTGGCACAAGTGGAACCCCGCCACCGGGACCTTTGCTGGAAGCCGAAGTACCCATGTTACTTCTTTCGCGCTTTTATGGCGTTCTTGACGGGTTGCACGATTCCCGATGTCCGTTCCCACTTTTCGAACACACTCACTGCCCATGGCTGGTCAGCAATTTTCGGAATAATGCTCGCCTTGATTTGGGAGGATGGGCGATCGGACAAAAAGGCTGCAAGTCGCGTTCCTTGAGGTGGGTCGGCCTCCGCTACAACCAGGCAGGCATTGAGGATGTCCGGTACTCCCCATTCTTCTTCTTCACGGGCGCGATCAAGCAGTCGGTCCATGATAACCGTTATTTCCGAATGAGGAAGTTTCGAAAGGCTGCTTTTATGTGTCGCGGCTACATCTGGAACCTTGAGAAGAGCGGTGAGAAGCTCTGCGGAATCCGAGGAGAGCCTGTCTTGGGGCGTGATTAGGGGAGCATGCTCGCGGCTAACATAGAGCACACCACGTAAGTCCCGTTCAGCGAGAGTTGGCTGTAGAGTGAGCCATTCCCTGACAAAAGGAGAGTCCCATGCTGAGGACAAAGCAAAGGTCTTTCCAGCCTTTGCATTTTCCTCCCATTCGGCCAGGAAAGTAGGTCTACCAAGGCTACTCTCCGTAACAGCCTTGATCAGTTCTTCATATGCTTTTGGATTTCCGATGCGCTCAAAGAGAAGCATTTTTACAAGCACAGCTTCGTCCACGCCGACATTGTGGGCGCGCGAAATAGCCATACGGATCGACAAGGCGTTTAGGAACCGCTTAACTAGGCGCGGGTTCCCGGAAATACCGGAGGCCGTAGTCATGAGATGTGCAAGCCGGTCCGCCGTATCAAACTTCCCAATCAGATCCGAATCGAATGCGTGCAGCGTACCGACAAATGCTCGGTCGACCCGCTTCCCCTGCCAGGATTGCCTAAGTTGCTTGCAGACGCCGTCTCGGATTTTCTCGAGGATATCTTCTCCGAGATCGCTATTCTCCGCGAACAAAAGCATCATGTACGCGCGTACTTCTTGCGTGCCAAGTGGAGGTACCCGAATTGGAACTTGTATGAGTTTGTCAAAATAGTTGATGACAAGATCATCGGTGACATCTGGGAAATGGCGTTTCACCGCATACTTTATCATTGTGTCATCGGCCGCGATCACGAAGGCGGTATTTTTTAGAAAAAGAAAAAGACGGATAGCTTCCAGTGTGGAAATCGTCGTTTCTGGCAGGCAGCGATCAAGATCGTCGATCAAAACAACGAGCGTGATGCCCATAGCTTCCAGCGTTTTCTCAAAGCTTTCCCGAAGGGCGTGAATCTCGTTGGGTGGCGAAGGCCGCTCTTTCTTTTTGGACAGAAGTTTTAAGCCTTCCTCCTTCACATCGCCAACCACCTTTTGGGCTTCCTTTACATTATCCGCGGTAACGCCTTCTTCGAGGAGGTTTCCCCCTGAACTGATCGCACCACCGATGAGCCCAACAGGAATTCCCGTGTATAAGGAAATTGCTGTTGTACCGGCTAGCTTCAGCACTCGCAGCCACTTGACTCTGCCTACAAATTCCTTAGCCATGTCAAGACCGGTCTTCCGAAGCTCTGCCTCCTCCAAAAGCTTGTTGCCAATAACCTCCATGAGCGCGGCGCGAGCGTCGTCATATCCTTGGTACAACCAGGCGTTGAATTCAACAAAAACAAACTTATCCTTGCCATCTACATCCTTGGGACGCTCCGCAAGTGAACGGCGCACGAGCTTGATCATTGAGGATTTGCCAACGCCCCACGCTCCAGATACACCGATGGAAATAGGCTTTCCTTTTGCCTGAAGAATGATCTCGGCCACGGTATCCGCGACCCCAGAGAAATTCAAAAAATCGCGATCCGTTTCGTTATCTTGCCACATGTACCTTCCCAATCCTGTCGTTTCGTACTCTCAAAGGTAACCCCTTTCGAACATATGCGGGCCATGTGCAGTACCATCTGCCCTCTAACTGAACCTCTATCGACATCATTATAATGAGGAGCGTAACCCTAATATTCATTACGGGTAGCAATTCAGAGTTTCCATTGCCCCCGGGTTTAACCCCGGGGACGATTTTATAGCGATCACTCATGTAGATTCGTGTTCGCTATACCCCCTCCCCCCAGTCTTCGACTTAGCGCCTCTCTGCCCGCGAGGCCCCTGGGGTGTTAGCGGGCACTTAAAATAGGCCAGGGCCGGGCACTTCAAAATAGGCCACCCCAGAACGATAAGTAACCACCTTTTCCCTTTTCGCCAGAGAAGGGAAAGGCCTAATGGGGAACGTTCTGAGGATGGACAAAAAACGCGTTGTCGAGGGCATGATCGGTCTAGGCTGGTCCGATCGGCGGATCCAGCGGGAGACACACGTCCACCGGATTACCATCGCCAAGTACCGGAAGGCCCTTCAAAATAGGCCACAAGTGCCCGCCGGCTTTTCCGCTGAAATGGGGCAAAATGATCCACAAGTGCCCGCCGAGTCCGGCGGCTTTGAAGCGGAAGATTCGGAGCTTTTGGGTGAGCGCGATCCCCGCTTTTCACCCGCGCTACCACCGCCTCGGAACGCCTCCCTGATCCCACATCTACCCGCCCTCAAAGTCGGCCTGACGCAGGGCTTTTCCGCCCAGCGCATCTACCAAGATATCGTCGAGGACGCGGGATTTCACGGCAGCTATGACAGCATCAAGCGCTACATCCGCAAGGTCAGGAAAAAGGCGCCGCAGTTCTTCGAACGCTTGCCGGTCTTTCCGGGACGGGAGGCGCAGGTGGATTTCAGCCATGGCCCGTTGATCGGAGACGGTCTCCGGAAAAGGCGGAGCTGGCTGTTCAAGATGACCCTCTCTTTCAGCCGCCACGCTTACGAAGAGCTGGTTTATGCGCAGGATGTGGAGACTTTCCTGCGCTGCCATGAGCACGCATTCGCCTTCTTCGGGGGCATACCGGAGCTGGTCAAAATCGATAACCTCAAATCCGGCGTGCTCCGGGCGCACCTCTACGAACCCATCTTGAATCCCGTCTACCTGGCTTTCTCGGAGTGGAACGGCTTCGTGATCAACCCCTGCGACCCGTATCAACCGCAGCAAAAGGGCCGCGTCGAACGGGATATCGCTTACACGCAGAGCAATGCGCTCAAGGGTCGGAAACTAAAGTCGCTGGAGGAAGGAAACCAACTCCTTTTCCATTGGAACAAGCGCTGGGCGCGCCTGCGCATCCACGGCACCACCAAGCGGCAGGTATGGTCGCAATTCATCGAGTTCGAGAAACCTTGCCTGCGCCCGCTGCCGCCCACGGCGTTCCCGTTCTTCAAAGTGGGACGGCGCAAGGTTGATGTACAAGGGCACATCGAAGTTAATGGGAACTTCTACAGCGCGCCCTATCACCTCATCGGAACCTACGTAAGTGTCCACTTCAACTCCGAGGCGGTTGTTATCCTCGCAGGCGAAGCCGTGCTCTGCAAGCATCGGACGCGCCACGGCAAGGCCCTGGCCTCCAGCCTGCCCGATCATCGCCCTCCGCACCGGCCCGTAAGCCTGGAAGCGGAAGAACACATGCACTTGCAACGCGCCAAAGTAGTCGGCCCCAACCTCCATCGTCTTATTGATAAGCTGATTTCCCTGGACGATGTCGCGGCCATCAAGAAGGTGCGCGGCTTGATGAGCCTACGGAAATCCTTCCCGGCCGCCCTTCTCGAGGATGCTGCCGGCATCGCATTGACACGGCACAACATCAGCTACCACTTCGTGAAATCCCTCTGCGAATCGCTTCGCCAGAACGAGGGGAGCACACCCGAGACTCTGACGGAGGAGCATGAAATGATCCGCCCCCTCGCCGAGTACCAAACCCACTTCAACCAAAGGATGAACTGAATGGAAAAACTGCAAACCACCCTGCGCTCGCTACGGCTCTCAGGCTTCGCCAAAGCCCTGCCGTCCCGGTATGCGTTGGCCAAGACGGAGGAGATGGACTATCTCGCCTTCTTGGAAACCCTGCTGGAAGACGAGATGGCAAAGCGAAAGGACAGCCTATTGGCACGGCGCATCAAGCTCGCCCAGTTCCCGTTCCAGGCAACGCTGGATGGCTTCGACTTCACCTTCAATGCCGAGATCCCCAAAAGACCTATCCAGGAACTCTCCTCCAGCCGCTTCGTCCATCAAAACGAATCGGCGCTCCTCATCGGGCCGCCCGGCACGGGAAAAACCCACATCGCAATCGCCTTAGGGCTCTTGGCCATCGAGAACGGCTATACGGTCTTATACCGGAACGCCTTCGACCTGGTCGAGGAATTGCAGGATGCGTTCCGCACTGATACCCGCAAGAAATACGTGCATGGGCTGACCCGATACCAGTTGCTCATCGTGGACGAACTTGGGATGAAGAAGATGCCGCCCAATGCCGCTGACGACCTCCTGGAAGTCATCCACCGCCGTTACGGGAACAGCTCAACCCTGATTGCCACGAATCGGCCCATCGAAGACTGGGGCAAGATCCTGGGCGATACGGCAGCCACCTCGGCGATCCTGGACCGGTTCCTCGATAAGGTCTTGATCTTGCCCTTCAAAGGGAAAAGCTACCGCCTGAACCGGCCCAAGTAGCCTATATTTCACCGCACTGGGGTGGCCTATTTTGAAGTGCCCACACCTGGTCTATTTTGAACTGCCCGCCGACAATCATATGCCCGTCACCGACTATCACCGTCGGAAGGGAAATCTTCACGACCTGGTCCGGCATGTCCTTTCTCGCGAAACCGGCTATGATGTTCGCCAACTCGCCCACGGTGTCGGCCACCATGCTTTCCGAAACCGGCTCCTGGCCTAGAAAGGTCCTGGCGATGGCGAGCGCCAGAGGCCTCGGAAGCCCCAAGGTGACAGTTCCTTCGGCTCCCCCGCTCAGGCCTATCATCCCGGAAAAATCGGTCTCGACCTTGCCTGTGTTCCGGAGGCTTAGCTCCCCGCGGCGGACATCGAGGTTCAGCATGATCCTGAGTGTATCAATGGTGGCCTGGACAAAAGGTTCCGCGTCCC
>JAHFCH010000115.1 GCA_023249635.1 Fibrobacterota bacterium | reverse complement strand
GCCCAGCACTGAGCATATCTATCCCAACGTTGATCAGGTGCTCAATAAGACGCGCGCGCAGGACATCGTGGACGCCATCCCCGGGGTGCGCGACATCATTTCCCTGCCGAAGAATTTCGTCGCACAAGTCCAGGCTCTGGAGCAGGAAAAGGTTCTCAAAATCCGTTCGCGTCCGCAAATCGCGACCTTGAACGGTTCGGAAGCCACCATTACGGTGGGGCAGACCCAGTACTTCTTGCTCAAAAGCGAAACCGACTACACCCAGGTGGCCGGCGTTTCCGCGAAGACCTCTGAGCATTTCGAGAAGATCGAAGCCAATGTCACCTTGACCGTGACACCGTACGTGACGGGTCAGGGCGAGATCACTTGCGATATCGTGCCGGATTTCTCGGAGCCGGAAGGCTCCTTCGACGCGAAGACCCCGCCCACCCTCAATCGGCGCCAGCTCAAGTCCAAGGTCCGTCTACGCGACGGCGAAACCATCGTGCTGGGCGGCCTGGTCAAGGAATCGGTCAACCGCACCACGCGCCAGTTCCCGTTCCTGGGATCGATTCCCGTCATCGGATGGCTTTTCAAGAATGTCTCGGATACCAAATCACGCAGCCAGCTGATGATCTTCGTAACGCCCCATGTCTTTTACGGCAAGGATGCGGCCGTGGTTCCCGATAAGTACCTGAAAAAGCAATCGGACCTGGAGTGATGGCAACGGGTCCCGGGGCGAGACTGGAGGCGCGCTTCCGTCCCTCCCTGCATTGGGGCGCCGAGTTCCTGGCCCACGAAGCGCGGTTATGCGCCTTCGGCCATAAGGACGGCAAGCTTACCCTGATCCATGCCTTCGCGGGCCCGTACCCGGAAGCGGAAGCCTTCGCGGCTTCCCATGGTTTGGCTTATGAAGGCCTGCACGCCGCGATTTCGCATCTGCCCTTCAAGCTCGAAGCCATCGGCCCGGCCCCGGAAGGGGGCGAAGAGGATTTGCAACCGCTTGCCGATCAGGCGAAGCCCCAGGGTATGCCCGCCGATGCCATGGAGAGCCAGGTCTTTCCGGCTCCGGAAGACGGGCGCTGTCTGGCGCTGGCCCGCCACGATGCCGTACGCGGATTCGCGGGCGGACTACCCGCGCCTCTGGCCGCCCTGTGGGATCTGCAACCTTCGCCTACGGCTTTGCTCCTGCATGTCGACTCGGCGCGGGCGCAGGGCCATTGGGCCGCCCTCATGGCGGAGTCCGATTCCCTCCACCTGCTCTTCTTCCGCGAAGGAAACTTTCTGGCCTACGCCAAGCTTTTCTCCGGATGGGAAGCGGCGAGCCAGGATGCTCCCGGCTTTGCCCGCGAACTGAAGAAAGCCCTGGTCTACCATTTCGGCAGCCGCTATTCCGGCGCGTCCCTGTCTGCCTTGCAAATTTGGCGCGATGGCCCCGCCGATCAGGTGGCTGCCGCCCTCAAGGGATTGGGCATCCCCCAATTCGAACCCGACTGGGGTCCTATCGCCGGCGTTCCTCCCATGCAAAGGGTGGCAGCCGCCCTGGCTTGGCGCGCCTGGCAGGACGATGGCCCCGCGGCTTCCTTTGATGTGGATAATCCTTCGGCCGCCCAGGCCAAACGGGTGTGGATGGGTCGCACAGGTAAACTCGCGCGCTTCGGCGTCCTGGCCATCGTGGTCATTGCCTTCGCAGCGGCTCTCTTGGCTACATCGGCCGCCGCCTTGCGTTGGACCGTGGCCGCCAAGGAGCGCGCCTGGTCCGGGGAGCTGCGCCGTTGGGAAGCGTTCCAGAACCGCAAGCGCGAAGTGGAAGCCGAGCTCGAAGGCATGCATGGCATATTCACCCACCGCACCGCGGCCTACGCGGCCATGCAAGACGTAGCCGCAAAGTTACCCCAGGAAACCTGGCTGGAAAGCTGGGAGTTGGAGTCCAAGGGAGGCGCCCGCATCGCGCAGCATCTGGAAGGCTATTGCCTGTCCGAGGCCCGGGTTCCCGAATTGCTGGCCAACCTGGAAAAGACGGGACCGCGGGGCGCGATGAAACTGAAGTCCACGGAAAAGGTAAAGGCCGAATCCGTGGAGCAGAAAACCGGCATCCAGGCCAATCGCAAGGATCTGGTGCGCTTCCAGATCGGGACCTCGCCGTGAAGGGCGGGACCTTGGGAGCCCTGCGCGGGCAGGCCGCCTTCGCCGGCGTGCTGGCGGCCTTGCTGGCCGTCGCTTGCGCATTGGCGGCGGCAGGTTGGTGGTCCTATGGCGAGATTTCCTCCCAGGCGGGGCGCTATCAGGGTTATAAGGCCCTGCAGGCCAATGCAGGCCGTGCCGACAGCCTCTCCGCCGCCTATGCCGCGCTCCAAGAGGATCTGAAAGCGTTGCGCAAGGCCCTCCCGGAGAAGAACCAGGGATCCCAGGCCCTGAACCTGCTGGTGGAATACGCCGGGAAATTCCAGCTCGGCATCGCCGGCATCAACGCCATGGACGAGGTGCCTTTCACCGGGTACAAGGAATTGCCTTTCGAAGTGAATCTCTCCGGCGGCTTCAAGGACCTGGTGGGTTACGTGCATGCCTTGGAGACGCTGGGAATGGTATTGGAGGTACGCCGACTGGAGGCGCATTCCGAGGCCATCAACAAATCCCGTATCAAGGCCAAGCTGGAACTGAGCGTATTCGTCCCCCGGGCGGCGCCATGAAGAAGACCTTCCTCTCCTTATTGCTCGCGGCCATCGGCGTGTGGGGATACGTAGTCGTACGCGTGGTACTGGTTCTCATGGGCGCGGACGGCTTGCAAGCCCCGGCCATGGCCGGCAACGGTTCCGCCTTGGCCCTGCTGTCGCGCAGCAAGATTCCCCTGGATACGGCTTTTCGCGATCCGTTCCAATCCTATCTCTACGCGCAGAAGCCCATTCCCGTTGCTCCCAAGGGGGTGAAGCCCGTGCCCGTCGCCAAAACGGTCGAGCCGCCCAAAGCCGTTCTCAGCGGTATCCTTTGGGGCGACGATCCGGTCGCCATCCTCAAGCAGGACGGTGCGACCGAACTCGTAAAAAAGGGCGCGGTGGTGTGGGATCTCAAGGTGCTGAAGATCGAGAAGAACCAGGTGGTGGTCCAAAAGCAGGGCCGCCAATTCACCTTGGCGTACTGATGCCGGGCTGGTCCGACGGGATGATGCTCCGGTCCGCCGGTCAACGCGGGGCGGCGCTGGCCTACGTCCTCGCGCTCTTGGCCCTCATCTCCTTCCTGGTCGGCATGACCTGGCGCATGATCCGCGCCGACAATGCCATCACCGCGCGCGATCGCGGCGATTCCCAGGCCCGCCTGATTGCCTTCGCCGGCATCGACTACGCGCTCTCGCGCATCGGCCCTCCGGGCCCCCACCAGGATCTGGGTTACGCCACCGATGGACTGGAATATCGTCTTGACGATTCCGGGCGGGTGTTCCGCCTGAACGTGCGCACCCGTGGCCTCTTCGCCCGCGCGGTTTCCGTAGGCGTATCCCCGGTGCCTCCGCCGGGCCTGGAAAGGGAGAAGGCAGGCCTGATCGGGCAGACCCTGGAGCTCTCCCGCCTACCCGTCCTGGGCCTGCTCAATCACGAAGGTAATATGGTTCTGGCAGGTAGCGCCCAGGTTACGGGGCCTGTAATGCTTTGGCGGGGGGATGTCCGCAAGGCTACGGATTACCATTTGCGCTATACCGGCGGGGGGCATGCCGGGCCGCTGTGGGACAGCACTTCGCAAGCCTGGAAGCGCAGCGAAGTCGTTTTGGCCCGGGCGTATGCCTGGATGGACGCGCAGGGAAGGATGCTGGAGGGGAAGGATTTTACCGGGGACGGGGATTACGATAGCGGTACCGTCATCGATCTCCGCCTGCCCGACTCCGCCCTGCTGGCCGATACCCTCATCGAAGGCGCGCGCATCACCGCGGGGGTGCTGCGGATCGGCGCCGGGGCCCGCCTCAAGGACTGCAAGATCGCGGCCCGCCGCATCCTCATCCAGGAAGGCTCGCGGCTGGAACGCGTGATCGCCTTCTCCCAAGGTAACTTGGAAGTTACGGGAGGGGACATCCAAGCGGGCCAATTCCTGGCGGTCGACAGCGTGCGCATAGCCTGCGAACGGCCTTTCGCGGGATACCCCTTCTTTTTCGCCCAGGGTCGTATGGCCCGGCGCGGCCGTCCCGATTCGGCGATGGTGGGCGCCTTATTGGTTGAAAAGGCGTCGGGTGATGGGGTTTTCTTCTCGGCTTGCCGGGATCATGCGCTGTACGATCAGGAAGTTCGTTTGTCCCTAGGCAAAGGCGCGCGGTTGACCGGTCTCGCGTATACCCCGTGCTATGCCCGGGCCGAAGGGGAATTGCAGGGTAGCCTTATCTGCCACAACCTGAAATTCGAGTACTCAGGTACCATTTGGCTCGGGCACCTCAAGGACGCCCGTCTTGCGACAGCGCCCGGCGCGCGCATACCCGTGCCGTTGCTGTTCTCGGGGTTCGCTCCCGCCGCCCTGGAGAGCCAGGGGATATGAAACAACGCGGCTTCACCTTGGTGGAAACCCTCGTGGCCATGACGTTGGCGGGGGCGGTGCTTTTGCCTGCCTGCTTTTGGCTATATGGATCGCGTACCAGCCGGGCCGCCCTGGAGGGATTCCGAGCTACCCAGGCCTTGGAAGCGGAAATGGATCGGGCCGTGCTCCTGCGCCTCGATCATGAAACCGGTCGTGAAATCTCCGAACCCGGTTACCTGCGATTGCGCATCCGCCCGGTCAAGGACCTTAAGGAAACCCGCTTGATCGGGACCGCGTCGGATCGGAAGGGGCGCATTCTCGCTACCCTGCAGGCGGGATATTTCGAGGGCGAGCCATGAGCCGGGGAATGACACTGATCGAATTGTTGGCGGCCCTGGTGATATCCGGCTTCGTGGTCGCCATGGCAGGTCGCATTTTCCTTTCGGGCAACAAGCAATTCCTGCTGCGCTCAGGGGAGTCGGAACGCTTGGGGGAGATGTACCGGTTGAAAGCGACGGTGCGCGGGGAATTGACCAAGCCGATTACGCGCTGCGAGGGCGACCGTCTATGGCTGCGGATGGCGGTTGCCGAGGTGGAGTTGGGGCCCGAGCTGAAAAAGCGCGAACCCGACGTACAAATCTCCGCATTCCATTGCCTGGAACTTTCGCCGGACGCTACCGCCTTGCAGGAGTGGAAAGGCGGGGCGCAGCCGCCGCTGGTCGAATACCGCATCGGCTTCACGACGCGCGGGGTACGGGATTCCTTATCCGGATCGATCCTCCGTTAGTCGGCCCATGGTAATCCGGGGACTTCTGCGCGCGGCTTGGCGCTTTGCCGCAGGAGGCATAACCCTCATCTTCGCGGTCATGTCCTTTAATCTTTGCCGGCCCCGACCCGAACCGGATCGCCTCGGTCCCAATCCTCGCATCCTGGAACAGTTGGCCTTTCTGGAATGGTCCTCGCAGCATGGTGGACCGGAGAGAATGCAGGCGTTGTTCCCCGAAGGCGCCTTTTTCTGCCATGCCCTCCGCTCCCTGGCCTGGACGCGGGTGGCGGCGGACGCACCGCGCGACGGCGCGCTCTTCCGCTCGGCTTTGGATGCCGCCCGTCGCGGCCTGGATTCCATGGAAAGCCAACTGGATGCCTTCCCTTCGACGGAGGGCTTGTCGCCGACCCACGGCGTCTTCTTCGCCGGTTGGATCAATTGGACCCGCGGGGCCATCCTCTCCCTGGGCGTACGCGACTCGGCGGGAACCGAAATGGAAACAGCATTCCGGAGGGATTGCGATTCCATCGCTGCGGCCTTCTCGTCGGCGGGCACACCCTATCTCGAATCCTATCCGGAGATGTCATGGCCCTCAGACAACGTGGTGTGCATCGCGGCCCTGCGTATGCATGATTTCCTGTACGGCGCGAAATTCGTTCCCGTGATCTCGGAGTGGCTCTTGAAGGCGAAGCAAAGGCTCGATCCGGTAACGGGAATGATACCGTATCAGAGTCACCCCTTCGACGGGATTCCCATGGAAGGGGCGCACGGTAATTCCCAAGCGGTGATCCTCGTCTTCCTGGCGGAAATCGATCCGGTATTCGCTTCCGAGCAGTATCGGCTCTATGCCAGGACGTTTCCGGCCCACCCCCTGGGGCTGTGGCTGGCGCGGGAATATCCCAAGCAAAAACGGGGATTGGGAAACATCGACTCGGGCCCGGTGCTCTTCGGCGTCGGTTCGGCAGCGACCATGGTCGCTATGGCCCCGATGCGCGTATTCGGCGATGCCCAGGCAGCCGACGCGGTACGAAGCAGCATCGATGCCCTGGGTCTACCGTTTACGATGGCAGGAAAAAGACGCTATGCGCTGGGGATGCTTCCGGTAGCGGACGCTTTCCTGTCTTGGGCCGAGACCGTGGCTCCTTATACGGGACGGATTGCGGCGGCACCCAGCCTTTTCCCGCATAAAGCCTGGCGCCTGCCGTTCCTGGCATTATCAGCGGTCATTGTAAGTCTGGTTTGGGCGCCGCTCTTGCTCGGGCGCCGGCGAGCCCGGAAACCTTAAGCGTTTTCCCGATCCTCTTCATCGGCCGGATCCACAATGCCTTCCTTCGCCAGGAAGTCCAAGGTCGCGTCCAGAAATTCTTCCGGGGGAGGGTTTTCCTTCCGGAAGGTTTGGGCATTGGCGGCGGCGCGGTATAAGTAAAGGTATTCGCGGCATTCCGCGCAGCCGTTCAGGTGCAGGTGGAAACGGATCGAGACCACCATGGGCAGGTTGTCTTCCAGGTAATCGTACATGAAGTCGCGCACCTTGGCGCAGGGATAGAAGGCCTTGTAGAACATCCCGCTCATGTCTTCGTCGCCCCCGAAGCCGGTTTCCCCGCGGACGCCGATCCATCCGGAACCGGTGCCGCCGCCGCCCCCGCCATCTTCTCGCGCACCCATTCGACTATCCTCTGGCGCGCTCTATGCAATTGCACGCGCACGTTCTCCGGCGTCATCCCCGTCATCGCGGCGGTTTCCTCGCCCGATAACCCCTCCACGTCGCGCAGGTGGTATACCTGCCGGGCCTGCTCGGGCAGGGCCTCGATGGCTTTGGCGATCAGTCCCTCCACCGCGTTACGGGCGGAAAGCCTATCGGGCGGGGCATCCCAGGCCGTCGCTCCCGCCAGACGATCGTCCGCCGCCTCCGTGCTCAGGGCCGCCTCGCGGCTCTCGGTCAGCTCCTGATGGGAGCGGTTCCGGTCCCCGATGCGATCGCAAATCTTATGGTGGGCCAGGCTGAACATCCAGGTGGTGAGCTTGGACTCGCCTTTGAAGCCGGCGAGTCCCTTATGCACCGCCAGGTATACCTCCTGGAGCACCTCTTGGCATTCGTCCTGGGAGGATAATTGCCTCCGGATGAATCCCAGGAATTTCTCGTGCGTGGCCCTTACCAGTTGGCCGAAAGCCTTCTGGCCCCCGGGGCCCGCTTCCCGTAAACGCCCCAGGAATTCCGCGGCATTGATGGCCTCGAAATCCAATGGCTGGGCCATCGGCTTGGGAATGCTCATGGGTTAGTCCGGAGGTCGATGTGAATGTTACCCTCGACGGTGAAATGGGCCCTGATCGACCGAAAAGGGCCGGAATTGCGAAAGGTAGCAAGGAAATGCCCGGAATCGGCCAGGGGCCGGGGCGGTTTCCCCCGACAAGGGGGCTTAAGTACTCGGGGGGCGGCCTGCCAGAACGGTCAGGGCCGCTTCCAATTGATCCTTGCTCCCCAACAGCAGCAATTGATCCTTGGGCAGCAGCACTTCGTCCGCGTCCGGATTCACGATCTCCAGGCCCTCGCGCTCGATGCCCACGATGAAGGCCCCGGTCCGGGTTTTCAATTCCATTTCCCGCGGAGTGCTCCCCGCTCCCGGCATGCCTTCGGCCAGCAGCAGGGTTTCCAGGCGCGCTTCCTTGAGCAGGTTGGGTACCGCGCGCGCTACGGGTGCCGAATGCATCTCCGCGGCCGACGCGGGTTGGGCGAAGGTTTCCGCCAGGGCCGCCTTCCCCTGGAAGTACACCTGATTGAACGGTCCCCGCAGCCAATAGACCAACAATGCCGAGAGGCCGATCAGGGGCCATAGCAGATGGCCCTTGGGAAGCATGGGCCAGCTGAGGGCGAAGGTGAAACCTACCAGCAACAGCAGGCCGAATACCAGGATGGCGTTGGCGACCACGGCGCGTACCTCGGTCTTGCGCGCGCCGCCCATGGCGTCGGTGATGCCGAGTTCGGAAAGGATCATTCCCAGGGCCTTGAGCTTACGGTAAGCGGAGAGGTAGACGGGCATGGCGATGAGCAGGGAGATGATCCACAAGAAGGAATTGACCACGTTGCGCCAGCCGTGCAGTGCCGGGTAATAACGCATGAGGATGCGCGAGAGGAAAACCGCCGAGAGGATGGAGCCGCCTATCAGGCCCAGGAAGATCCCCAATTGGCCCGCGATGCGGCGCAATATGGCGCGCACCTGATTGTCCTGGCTGCCGCGCTCGAATTGCCCCAGCCAACGGCTGTACAGGTTCACATAAGAGAGGGCGGTGGTGGGGAGCTTGCGCTCGAGCCAGGAGGCGAAGGGATCGGAAACGCGCAGGAGGTAGGGTGTTATGAGGGTGGTCACCGCTGATACGCAGACGGCGATGGGGTAGAGGAAGCCGCTGGTCACCTTCAGCGACAACCCGAGGGCGGCGATGATGAAGGAGAATTCGCCGATCTGCGAAAGGCTCATGCCCACGCGCATGGAGGTCCGCAAATCGTGCCCGGCCAGGTAGGTGCCGATAAAGCTGGTGCACACCTGTCCCACCACCACGGCCACGGTGATGGCGGCGATGGGGCCGGCGTAAGTCAGGAGCAGGTGGGGATCGATGAGCAAACCCACGGATACGAAGAACACGGCGCTGAACATGTCGCGCATGGGGGCCATCAGATCCTCGATCTTCCCGATTTCCCGGGACTCGGCCAGGATGGCGCCGATGAGGAAGGCGCCCAAAGCCAGGCTGAATCCCAAGTCCACGGTGATGAGGCAGAAGCCGAAGCAAAGGCCGAGCACGGTAATCAACAACATCTCGTGGCTGCGGAAGCGGGCCACGAAATGCACCAAGCGCGGGACGATGATCAATCCCAGTACCAGGGATACGATCAGGAATATCGCCAATTTCCCGATCGCCTGGGCGGCGTCCCAGGACTGCAGGGTTCCGGTGCGGGCGATGCCGGAGAGCATGGCGATGAGGATGATGCCCAGGATGTCTTCCACGATCAGGATGCCGAACACCAGGCCCGCGAAACGCTCGCCCCGCAGCCCCAGTTCCTGCAGGGCCTTCATGATGATGGTGGTCGAAGAGATGGCGATGATGGCGCCCAGGAACAGGCTGTCCATCTTGCTCCAATGGAACAGGCGCCCGATGACGAATCCGATGCCCGTCATCACCACGATTTCCAGGGAGGCGGCCAGGAAGGCCGTGCCCCCCACTTGCCGCAGCTTGCGCAGGCTGAACTCCAGCCCCAGGCTGAACATGAGGAAGATGACGCCCAGTTCGGAGAGGGTCTGGATGGTGGCGTCGTTCTTGATCAGCGGGAAGGGGGGCGTATGGGGGCCGATGATGACGCCCGCCAGGATATAGCCCAGCACCACCGGCTGCTTGAAGCGATGGCACAGGATGGTGACCAGCCCCGCTACGATCATGACGACGGCCAGGTCGTGCAGGAATGACAAATGCGACATCTTTCCCAACCATATTAAACCGGCACGGCGATTGCAACCGCCGGTATCGCAGGAACCGCATTAATCGCATGTAGAGGCCGTGTCGAAAATGCATACGCGTCGCCGCGCGATCTTACGGGGTTCGGGAGCCGCCAGGTAAAACCTTATCTTCGGATCATATGGCGATCAAAGGATGTGGTTATGCGAATCCTAAAATTGGCCGCTGTCGGAGTGCTTGCTTTAGGGGCTTCCGCCTATGCCGGCCTGACAACAGTGAAGACGGGCCTCTCTGCCCAAACGTCATTACTCAACGATGATGCTTACCATGCCGGAATGGGCGTGAACGGCTTTGTCGCTTCGGAACGCGGTTCGGACCGCGGGGCGGGCGGTCTGGGTCTACGCGCCAATTTCGACTCCTACCAAGCGCAACCCGGATTTACCAACAAGGATATCCAGGAAGGCGGCGTGGCGGTCACCGCCATGGGTGGACCGAATTCGCGGTACATCCAACCCCGCCTAGGCGGCCACGTAGGCTACGCCCGCCAGGAAGGCAACAATTACCTGGACGTGGGCCCGGACGTGCAGGCGGCCTTGATGATGACGCCGCGGGTCGGCTTGAACGCGCTGGTGACCCCGACCTGGTTCATCAACGGGGATAAGACCGATTACCTGGGCACCAAGATGGGCCTGGGCGTAACTTGGGCGGTTCCCGGAGCCTAAAACCCGGGGGTTGACCCATATCGACGTGGAAAGGAGGTTGCGGCCGCGGCCCTGGTTCAGAACCGGGACCGCGGCCGCGCCGTTGCGCGGTGATGGTTCAAGATAAGGTTTTGGCGAATGCCACGCAAGTTTTCCTCACCCCCGCGGAAAGGTATTTTAGGATCACAGGGGTAGCCTGAATGTTACGGCTGCCGGATCCGGGAGGCTGTATGCGGACGCGACGCGATGCCGGTTTACTGGGGGCTTTGGCTTTGAGCGGCGGTTTGTTGGCCGTTTCCCTGGACGCTTACGGTCAGGGCAAATCCTCCGATAGCTCCTGGTTGCGGAGCCTGGATACGGGCTGGATGAGTCCCCTTGGCGCGCCCGGAACGGGGATTCCGGGTTCGCCCGGCTCGGGTATGCAACCCGGCACGGGCAGTCCTGGGACCAAGGGTCAAGGCGGTACCGGAATGGGAGGATCGGGTATTCCCGCTGACAGCTCCCGCCGCAAGCCCGCCGCCCCATCCCAGGACAGCATCGGCTCGTCCGAGTGGCTCGAGAGAGGTTAATGCGCGACTTCGGATCGCAGCAGCTCGCGGAATTCGCTTTCGCTAAGCGATTCCATCTCCAGCAAGCGACGGGAGACCGACTCCAGCAAACCCGCGTGCTCGCGTAGGATAGCCATCGCGCGCCCGTACAGGTCCTTCAGGATCTCCGCAATCCGCTCATCCACGTAGCGTTGCGTGGATTCGGATAATTCTCGTTGGGCGGGATATTCCCCAAGCATGCCGCCCCGGGGTGGAGGATTTGGGATTGCGCAGAACCATGTTGCGGAACCGTTCGTTCATGCCATGGTCCATCACCATTTGCCGCGCGCCCGCCCAGCAGCACGTCGATGCGGGCCAGCATCTCATTTTCTGTCAGCAGGAAACGTTCTTCCGTAGGTAATTGCCAGGTGAATCCCAAAGCCCCCAGGCCGCGCGGAATGATGGAAATCTTCTCCACGGGATCGGCTCCGGCTGTGAAGGAAGCCACCAGGGCCCCTTCATTGATCAGGTCCGCGAGATCGGCGCCCACGAATCCCGGGGTACGCCGCGCGATGGCGGCGAGGTCGACGGCATCCTCCAGCCTGACTCCCCAGGCATGCTTGCGAAGGATGGCTTCGCGCCCGACCAGATCCGGTTTGTCGACCACCACGTGCCTATCGGAGCGGCCCCGCCGCAGCAACGCCGAGTCGAGGGTCTCGGGCCGGTTGGTTGCAGCCAAGATGATGACGCCCACGCGCGGATCGAAGCCATCCATCTCCACCAACAATTGGTTCAAGGTCTGTTCGCGTTCATCGTGGCCGCCCACCAAGCTGGAACGGCTTTTCCCGATCGCGTCGAGTTCGTCGATGAAGATGATGCAAGGCGCCCGATCGCGGGCCTGCTTGAACAAATCGTCCACCCCGGCCACGTCCCGGAAGGAAACCTTTACCTCGCCTTCCCCGATCACTTGCGCGCGGGATTTCCCCAATGCGGAAATTCCGCGACCGCCTTCGGCGCGGGCCGAGTACTCCACTTTCAGGGAGTCGAGTAGCGCCAGGAGTCCCGCATCCTGCTTGGGCATGACCGCGCGGACGGTTTGCGGTGGGGTGGCTGGTTTGCCCGTTGCGCTCGGTAGGGCTTGCATCCCTTGGATCAGGTCCTGCGACAATTCGACCTTCGTAAAAGCGCCGGCTCTGAGTTTTTCCTTGAAGGCGCTATAGGGAACCAAATCGGCGGGCGAGTGCAGATTCACGAGATTGAAGCCCAAGAGCAGGGCAGCCACCACTGCCAGGGTCCAGGGGACGTAACCGGCACCGGGACTGTGGGCAGGGGGTTTGGCGGGCTTGGACCCGTTCCGGGCCGGTTTCGCGGGCATGGGTCCTATGGTATCCGGCAGGTTACCATGGGCTTTTGCGCCCCCAGCTTCGGGGGCGGTGACATTTTCCTTATCCTTAACCGGAAACCAATCCGTTAATCCCGACATTTCTTCAAAATGAACGTTATTCGACACCCCGGGGCCATGCTGTAATTGCCCGCCGGCGCTTGGCAGCAAGTAGTTTAAGGGTATAGAATAAGCCTATGACACAGTCTCCCCAAACCGCTGCTTCCTCCCGAATTGAAACCGACCCCTCGGTATTGGGCGGAAAACCGTTTATTCGCGATACCCGGCTCTCCGTGGAGTTCCTGCAAGGCCTCTTGGCCACCGGTTGGTCCCCCTCCCGTATCCTGGAGGTTTACCAATATTTAGCCGACGAGGATTTGTCCGCCATGGGCGTGAATCCCAAATCCGCTGTCAAATAGCCTGACCCTGGACTATTTGCGTAAGTCCAATTAAATCACGGGTCTTCCATGGGCATAATTTGTAATTTGCTTCGGGAAAAACGGTAAGAACCCCTGTGGGCTTGGACAGGCCCGCTACCACGAAAGCAAGACAATGTCGTATACCTCCCATGACGAATCTTTGAAGCGTTATATGGAAGATATCCGTAAGACGCGTCCTATTTCCCGGGAAGAAGAGCAGAAGCTTTTCGATCGCTGCCGTCGCGGCGATCTCTCGGCGCGCAACCGCATCATCAAAGCCAACATGCGCTTTGTACTCAAGGTCGCCTTGCAGTACCGCGGCTGCCCCATCCCGCTTTCCGACCTCGTGAACGAAGGCTCCATGGGCCTCATCCGCGCGGTCGAGAGCTTCGACAATTCCCGCGGCATCAAATTCATCTCCTACGCGGTGTGGTGGATGAAAGCGTATATCACCAAGGCCATCAACGAGACCGGATCGATGATCCGCCTGCCCGCCAACCAGTGCCTGCGCGTGCGCAAGGCCCTCAAGGAACAGGGTCAGGGTAAGGAGATGGACGAAGAAGTGCGCGGCCTCATCCAGACCGCCGGCCGCGGCATGTCTTTCGACGCGCCCATGGGCCCGGACACGACCACGTCGTTCCAGGAAGTGCTGCGCGACGAGAAGGCCAGCAATCCCGAGGACGAACTCGAGAAGCATTCCACCGGCGAATTGGTGCGCGAGATCCTGAGCGAGCTCCCCGAGCGCGAAGCCCAGGTGATCACGGGCCTCTTCGGCATGGACCAGAACGCTCCGCAGACCTTGCGCGAAGTGGGCGTGGGCCTGAACATCTCGCACGAGCGCGTGCGCCAGTTGCGCGACCAGGCCTTGCGCCGTATGCGCGCCAGCGGCGCCTTCGGCCGCCTGCAGAACAAGTACCAGGGGTACCTGCAGGCCATGGTGGGCGCGTAACGCGTCCGTTACCTTAGTCTTCTCCCGAAGGACCGGTCCCCAAAAGGCCGGTCCTTTTTTTTGCCCGTCGCTGTTTGCACTGCCGGGAGGTCTCGGCCCAGGGCATCGGTAAATCGCCCGGACTCCGCTCCGGCAGGACGCGTCGGATGCGGGAGAATCCCCGTGCCGTCCCCGTAGGTGATCCGCCAGACCAACGAGAGCCGGTCAATATCGTAGTCTTCGATGCGCGCAAGCCGCCCACCGGAATAGGAATATTTTCTCGTATACGGGGAACTTGCTCCGGTAATCCCGACCTTCTCCCATTTTGTCACCCTATCCCCCTCGTACATCAACGTCGTCTGGGAGGTGTCCCTCCCGTAGCTTTCCCGGAAGGAAACCGGTCTGCCGGACTCCAGGACGTATACCGTGACGGAGGAGTCCGTAGCGGTCAGCGATTTCCTGACCTTGGTTTTCAGGACCCCGCCTGCGTACTCGAAACGCGTGTAGACCACGTGTGTTCCTGATTGGTAATAATCGATTCGGGCCAGGACCCCGTTTTCATAGCGGTACGCCCCGAATTCCGTAGCGACGCTATCCCGGGAGGGAACCGTGCATTCCCAGGCGATTCGCCCGTCATTCCGTAAACCCCAATACCCTCGTGAAGAATCGATCCGGCCCGTGCTCCGCGAAGAATCCCTCTGCGATCCGGCCATCAGGGTGTCGCTGAGCAGTTCGAACCGCAGCGCTCCGACTTGAATCGAGTCGGGCCACGGGTTGGACGCGTACACAGCCAATGAGACAGGCATTTCACTCTTGGCGACGGGCTCGGCCCAGCTATTCAAAATCATCAGCGCTTCTAAAAACATCCGGACCATCCTGCGTTGCGGTTCATAACGTGGAATCCCCAACTGCGACCGGGCGGCCCGGCGTCCATGCCAAGCCGATCCGCCAGTAGGCGCCCTCGCCCAATTCCTTTCCGCGCACCCACCCCGCCGTCTTCCAACCCGCTCCGCCGGAAAGGCGTAGGGGCCAGCGCACGGGAAGCATGGGAGAAAGCACGCTCACGGCTCCGGCGAATCCCGCTTTGCGCGGCTGCCCTCTGGTGGTACCTACCGTATCAAGACGGAGCCTGGGCTGCTGCCAGAAATGCGCGTCCATGTCGAAGATGCAGCCTGCCGCGCGGGCCATGCCGATGGATTGGACGTCCCAGCCCCACGAGCGCCGAAAGGTATCGTCGCCGAAACGGTACGCCAAATCGAGCCCGCGTCCGTCCCAGCCAAGTAGGTTCTCAACGCGGTATTCCGGGCCCCAAGGCCCCAGGCCATACCCTACGGCGGGCAAATAACGCACGGGCCCCAGGGGAACGGCGGGATAGCGGAAGAAGGATTGCCCCTCCCACAAATGGGTTACCGCGATGCCCCAAACCGAGTACCATAAAAAAGGGTCGATCAGGCTCCAGTTGTACTGTTCCTCAATCCGACTTATTCCCAGGGGCCGATTCCCGACTCTGCCCGTCTGCTTCGTATTGACGTCGTAAACGTATGACAGCATGTCGTTGGAATAATCCGGATCGGGTTCGTCCAGCTTCGCTTCGTCGCTGACGGCGAGGTAATGCCGTAGGCTGTTACGCAGCAGCAGGTACCCCAATGCGCCGCGCGCATCCACGCTTCCGGATTGCACCCAAAGGGCGCGGAGGCGATCGGCCTCCACCCCTTCCGCTTCTTCTCCCCCCATGTTCACCAGGGTGGACCAATCCCAGGTATTTGGTCTTGCGAGGGGGCCTTGGAAAGAAGTGCTTCCGCCGCCTCCGGCGAAAGGAGGGGGGAGGCCGAATTCATATCGGATCGTTGAGAAGCCTTCTTCCCGGCCCCGGAAGCCATGCCCGAAATACTCGTGTTGCAGCACCGTTGTCATATAGGAGAGCGGGAGATCGAGCCAGACCATGCGGCCGAGGCGATAGCCGAAGCCGCCGAAGTGCGGCCAGAACCGGCTTTCGGGCCACCAACGCGGCTTGATGAGGCGATCTTCCACGCGGCCGAGGGTGTAACGGAGGGCGAGCAAATCATCCGCGCCCGCCTCGGGGGAGAGATTCCCGTCCAGGGAAAGCGAGAGGCCTTCCGGGATCCACGGTTCGGTGACGATGGGCTCGCGGGCGGAGACGGGAAGCAGCATGGCCAGCAAGGCGAGGGCGGAACAGATGGGGGCGCGCATCCCGATTCAGGTAGCTAATCCCGTGGAGCGCGGCAATATCTCAGAAGTATCGCGGCACTACCGCAGCATTGCTTCGGCAATACCGAGCGGAACTCAGTACAAGGCGATGGAAGCGGTGCGGGTGCGGAACCCGGAGACCAGCTCCATATGATAAACGCCGGCGTCCAGATGTGCCAGCGACTGCAGCGCCGGACCCTTGCCGGTGAATGTCGTTACGAGGCGGCCCTTGGTGTCGCGTACCCACAGCGACCAGGCGCCCGGCCCTTCCACCTGCAACGAACGGCCCACCGACCGTAACCCGGGAGTTGCCTCCGGAGCGCGGGCCAGGGCGGTGGGACCGCCGTTATCCTTGATGAATTGCTCCGCCAGGGCCTTCCCCTTCGTCAAGACGTCGTCGTGCCCGGCCGATGTGATGGCTCCGCGGTTGGCCGCGCCCGTGAACACGATGTAGATGACGGGCCCATCGGTGCCGCCGGTCTCGGGATTCTCGGGAATACCCAGGATCTTGGCGGTCGCGTACGAGGCTTCGCCGATGATTCCGGGGGGACCGGTGTCCGCCAGTACCGCGTAGGTTACCTTGCCCTTGTAGATGATGGCCGCGATCTGGCCGCCGCCGATGCCGTTGTTCCCCAGGTTGAAATTGTTGGGGATGACGTAGTAGGGTACCTTGTCCGCTTCCACATGGCTCCCGAAGGCGGTTCCCACCTGGAACCAGGGATCGGTTTTCTCGCTGCAAGCGGCGGTGACGTCCCCGTCGCAATCGATATCCATGTCAGCGGTCCAATAGACCGAGTTCTTCTTATCGCCGCAGATGTAGGTCTTGGCCGCTTCGCCGTCGTCGTGGGCATAGGCGGCGGAAAGATGGGTGCCGCAGTTGGTCGCCAGCGCGGCCAGGGCCGCGGCATTATCGGTGGAAGGGTCCTGGGCCCGCGCCCCGGTCGCCATCAATGCCATTGCCATGGCCTGGATGATGAATACGAACCGTATCCGCATTATGTCTTCTTTCGGTTGCGCCGAATCCCCACGGCGAATGACCCATGCGATCATGGCATAAGGATAGCGCGGAGGCGACAGGCGTCCGGGGGAAGGCGGTGAGAATAATTGGAGGAAGCGTCCAATCCGGAGCGTTCCCGAACAGGGCCGGGCGCCCAATAACCCCAATCTCCGTGCTTGCCGGGGGCAATCTGGCCAATCCTATCAAGGGGAAGAGCCCTTCTGCGGTGGGAATATGGGGTATTCTCAAAAGGACAGGGAGGAAATATGCCGACAACGACGCACCTATGGCCGGCTGTAGCCATCGCCATCGCAATCGCCGCCTTCCAACCCGCCGAGGCGGCGACCTTCGCCGACGCCAAGTTCTCGGAAATCGTGGTGGCGACCAACCTCAATCCGACCGCCATGGCGATCGCCCCCGACAGCCGCATCTTCGTGTGCAGCAAAAGCGGCGCGCTCCGGGTGGTGAAGAACGGCGCGCTGCTGGCGAAGCCTTTCGTCACCCTCCCTGTGATAACGGCCAGCGAGCAGGGTCTCATCGGGGTTACCTGCCATCCCAATTTTCCCGAATCGGCGTTCGTCTACGTCTATTACACGCTGACCGGCCCGGAGCATAACCGCATCAGCCGCTTCCGCGTCGACGGCGATACGGCCCTGGGCGGCCTCGGCGGGGAAAAGATCATCTTCGACCTGGATCCTACCACGGCCGCGAACCACAACGGCGGCGCCATCCATTTCGGGAACGACGGTAAGCTGTACGCCTCCATCGGCAATAGCGCCTCTTCGGCCAACAGCCTGAGCATGACCACCACCTTGGGTAAGATCCTCCGCCTGAATCCCGATGGCAGCATCCCTACCGACAACCCCTTCGTGGGGCAGACTACCGGGAAGGCGCAGGCCATCTGGTGCGCCGGCATGCGCAACACCTTCACCTTCGACGTCGACAAGGTTTCCGGCCGCATTTTCGGCGCCGAAGTGGGCGACGGCTGGGAGGAAGTGAACGAATTGCAGGCCGGATCCAACTACGGCTACGGCCGCCAGGAAGGCTACACGGTTCCGACCAACACCACCGGCATCGTCGGCACCTTCCGTCCCGCCATCTACGCATACAATACCGGCGGCTGCATCATCGCGGCCGCGTTCTATCCGGGCCCGGGGGTGCGCAATTTCCCGGCAGACTTCCAGCGGAAGTTCTTCTTCGCGGATCACAACAACGGCTACATCAAGATCATGGATATGGAGAACCCCAAGACGGTAGTCGATTTCGCCACCGCCGCGCAGAATCCCGTCGACATCAAGTTCTCCGCCGATGGCACCTTGTATTACCTGAACCGCGGGCAGACCGGCGGCAGCCTTCTAAAGGTGACCTATGCGGGCGGTCCGGTGGGCATGCGCGCGGCTTCCGCGGATCGCCGCCATGCGGCCGGCTGGAGATTGGCGCTAGCGCAGAACGGGCGACTGGTTGATCCCGGATCGCATACTCCCGCCCTGGTTTTGGACGCGCAAGGGAAGGCCGTCGCGAATACTCTGCTGCGACCCGGCTCGACCCCGCAAGGGATCTATTACGTGAAGGACCGGTGATATCGTAACTATCATTTAGGGCATGCATGGTCCCAAGCGATTCGCATCCGTCGTAATCTGGATTGGCGTGGCCCTGTTAGGCGCCTTCGCCTACGGTACCATCGCCTTCAGCCGGGGCGAACCCCTCAACGCCATCTGGCTGCTCGCCGCGGCCGCCTGTACCTACTCCATCGGCTATCGTTTCTATTCCAAATGGTTGGCCGCCAAGGTGCTGATGCTGGACGATCGCCGCGCCACGCCGGCCATGGTCAATGAGGACGGCAAGGACTTCGTCCGCACCAACAAGTGGATCGTTTTCGGCCATCATTTCGCCGCCATCAGCGGCCCGGGACCCCTGGTCGGTCCAGTACTCGCGGCCCAGTTCGGTTACCTGCCCGGCACCTTGTGGCTGCTGATAGGCGTGGTGCTGGGCGGCGCCGTGCAGGATTTCCTCATCCTCTTCTGCTCCATCCGACGCGGGGGCAAGTCCCTGGGCGAAATGGTTCGCGAAGAGATCGGCGGGCCCGCGGGCGCCGTAGCCCTGCTCGCCATCCTTTCCATCATGGTCATCCTCATCGCCGTGCTGGGCCTGGTGGTGGTCAAGGCCCTGGCGGGAAGCCCCTGGGGCGCATTCACCATCGCCGCCACCATCCCTATCGCTTTACTGATGGGCGTGTACCTGCGGTTCCTGCGGCCGGGGAAAGTGCTGGAGGTATCCGCCTTCGGCATCGTCATGTTGCTGCTCTCGGTCTGGGGCGGCAAATGGATTTACGCCTCCCCGACCTTGGCCGCGGCCTTCGATTTCACCGGTCCGACCCTGGCGTGGATCATCATCGGGTACGGCCTGGCCGCCTCCATCCTTCCCGTATGGCTGCTGCTGGCGCCCCGCGATTACCTCAGCACCTTCATGAAGCTCGGCACCATCGCCGCCTTGGCCCTGGGCATCGTACTGGTATTGCCGACCCTGCACCTGCCGCCGCTGACGCGCTTCATCGACGGTACGGGTCCGGTTTTCGCCGGTAACGTTTTCCCGTTCTGCTTCATCACCATCGCCTGCGGGGCCATCAGCGGCTTCCATGCCCTCATCGCCAGCGGCACTACCCCTAAGCTCATCACCCGCGAATCCTATGCGCGCCCCGTCGGCTATGGCAGCATGCTGCTGGAATCGTCGGTGGCGATCATGGCCATGATCGCGGCGGCCACACTGGATCCCGGGTCCTACTTCGCCATCAATTCCCCCGCCGCCGTGGTCGGCGCCACTCCCGAATTGGCGGTCAAGACCATCACCGATTGGGGTTTCCCCATCACCGCCGAAACCATGGCCGGGCTGGCAAGTGCCATCGGCGAACCGACCCTGTTCGGCCGCGCGGGCGGCGCGCCCACCCTCGCGCTCGGGATGGCCAAGATCTTCTCCTCCCTGTTGGGCGGCGAAGCCTTGATGGGACTCTGGTACCATTTCGCCATCATGTTCGAGGCGCTGTTCATCCTGACCACGGTGGACGCGGGTACGCGCGTGGGACGCTTTCTGCTGCAAGCCTTCCTGGGGCAGTTCTGGAAGCCCCTGGCGGATACCCGTTCCTACCTGGCCAACCTGCTCGCCAGCCTGCTCTTGGTTTCCGCCTGGGGGTATTTCCTGTATCAGGGCGTGATCGATCCTCTGGGGGGCATCAACAGCCTGTGGCCCCTGTTCGGGATCGCCAACCAGTTGCTGGCCCTGGTGGCGTTGTGCCTGGCCACCACGGTGCTGATCAAAATGCGCGGACCCCGTATCATGTGGGTTACCTTGCTTCCCCTTACCTGGCTTTCCGCGGTCACCTTCACGGCCGGTTGGCAGAAACTCTTCGCTGCCAGCCCCAAGAT
>JAHFCH010000114.1 GCA_023249635.1 Fibrobacterota bacterium | reverse complement strand
AGTCCGAGAAGAAGATCAAGGTCGACTACTCGGTCGGCACCATGATCGAAATCCCGCGCGGCGCCCTCACTGCCGACGAGATTGCCGAGACCGCCGAGTTCTTCAGCTTCGGCACCAACGACTTGACCCAGACCACCTTGGGCATGAGCCGCGACGATTCGGGCTCGTTCCTGCAGCCGTACATCGAGTCGGAAATCGTGAAGAAGAACCCCTTCGCGAGTATTGACCAGACTGGCGTGGGCCAGCTGATGCAGATCGCGATCGAGAAGGGCCGCAAGACCCGTCCCGACATCAAGCTCGGCATCTGCGGCGAACACGGCGGCGATCCGGACTCGGTGAAGTTCTGCCATAAGATCGGCCTCAATTACGTGAGCTGCTCGCCTTTCCGCGTTCCGATTGCCCGACTCGCAGCCGCCCAGGCCGCGATCGCGGACAAGAAGGCCGGGATCAAGCCCACTTCCAAGCCGGCGGCGAAAGCCTCCAAGGCTTCGACCCCGAAGGCCGCAAAAGCCAAGCCCGCTCCCAAGGCGAAAGCCGCGGTAGCCAAGGGCAAGGTCGCAAAGGCCGGAAAAGCCGTAAAGGCTGTGGCCAAGGTCGCTGTGGTCAAAGCCGCCAAGCCCGCTAAGGCGAAGGCAAAGCGCGAAATGGCGATGGCCTAAGCAACCGCGCCGGCCGCCTTCCCGGTTGCCGGCCGTACTATGCCTTCAGAATCCCTCCGCCCTCTGGGTAGGAGGGATTTTTTTTACTCCATTCCCATCCGCAGCTACGGAGGCCGGATGCCGGAACAAGATTTGAGGCTCGCGGAAGTCATGGGTGCCTTTACCCTGGCCTGCGACCTCGCCTTCGGGTTTCCCCTGGAAAAGGGCGTGCGTACTTCCCTCTTGGCGACGAACCTGGCCCGCGCCCATGGTCTTTCCGCCCAGGAGCTCGCCGACGTTTATTACACCGCCCTGCTACGCTTTATGGGATGCACCGCTTTCGCGCATGAAGAAACCCATCTCTTCGGGGCCGGCGATGATCACTCCGTGCGTCAAGCCATGTTCACCGCCGACCTTGCCAACCCCTTGCCAACGCTGGGCCGCATCGTCTCCACGGTGGCACGGGGCGCCGGGCCTTGGAACCGGGCGCTCTCTGTCGCGCGTTTGCTTAACCCCAAAGTGATGGCCCGGCACGCGGCTTCCCAATGCGATGCCACCTTGGGCTTCGCCAGGCTTGCGGGGATGAGCGAAGGGGTGATCGGCGCCCTATCGCATATCTGCGAACGCTGGGATGGGCGCGGCCTGCCGGGAGGCATCGCCGGGGAAGCCCTCTCCCTGCCCATGCGCTTCGTCCACCTGGCTTCGATAGCGGAGATTTACCATCGCGAGGGCGGCCGGGAGGCGGCTCTCGCGGAAGTCCGGCGGCGGCGCGGAAAGCATTTCGATCCCGCCCTCGCCGATACCTTCCTCAAGCAGGGTGATGCCCTCCTGGCGGAGCTGGAAACGACTTCGGTATGGGAACCCTTTCTGGCCGCGGAACCCGCGTCCCGTGTGCGCCTGCACCGCAAACGCCTGGAGGAAACCGCCCTTGCCTTCGGCCGTATGGTGGATCTGAAATCCGTATTCACCCTTGGCCATAGCGAAGGCGTGGCCGAATTGGCCGTCAAAGCCGCCGAGCGCTTGGGCTGGGATGAACCGGCGAAGTCGCGCCTGCGGATCGCGGGCCTGCTGCACGATGCCGGCGTCGTAAGCGTACCTACCGGAATCTGGGAGAAGCCCGGTGCCTTGGGCCCGGCGGAATGGGAACGCGTCCGCCTGCATGCCTATTACACGGAGCGCATCCTGTCCCAATCCGAAGCGTTGCGGCCGCTCGCATCCCTGGCGGGGGCGCACCACGAGCGTATGGAAGGCTCCGGTTACCCCAAGGGCACGCCTAGCGCCCTGCAGACACCCGAAGCCCGGCTATTGGCGTCCTGCGACGCCTTCCAGGCCATGGGACAGGCCCGCGCCTACCGGCCCGCCCGCGGCCCGGCCGAAGCCGCCGGCTTGCTGCAGGCCGAAGCCAAGGCAGGTCGCCTGGACGCGGCTTCGGTTTCCGCAGTGCTGGAAGCCGCCGGCCAGGTAACACGAGCGTTACGGGGAGCCTGGCCCGCGGGATTGACGGACAGGGAAGTGGACGTCATCCGCCTCATCGCCGCGGGGAAATCCAACAAGGAAATCGGTGTCGCCCTGGGGATATCCCCACGTACGGCCCAACACCACACCATCCACGTTTACGGGAAGATCGGCGGCTCCAGCCGGGCCGCAGCCGCATTGTTCGCCATGGAAAACGGCCTCCTGAAAAAGTGAAATCCGCGCTTTGAATCCGGATGCAACCGCCGGGATATAGGCCATCTGGCCGATGTAGCGTCCGGCGGCCTTCGGTATCTTGGGACCATCAACCCAGGAGGCCCAATGCGCAGCATTTTCGATCCCGCCGTCCGCCATTCCATCGCCCGTCGGTTCCGCGACCTTACCCCGGGGCATACCCGCAAGTGGGGCAAATTATCGACCCCGGAAATGCTGACCCATGTGTCCGATCAACTGCGGATGGCCATAGGCCGCCTGCCCGCAAGCCCAATCGCGGGACCGCTCCGCCACTGGCCCGTGAATTACCTCATGGTCCACATGGTCCCTTGGCCCAAAGGCAAGGCCAAGGGCCCGCGGGAGGCGTTCACCACCCGGCCCGGCAACTGGGAAGACGATCGGGCCACCTTCCTGGGGCTGTTGGAAGAGCTAGGGAGCGCGGACCCTGGCGGAACCTGGCCCCATCACGCGAGCTTCGGCCGCATCTCGGGAAAGGATTGGGGGGTGCTCACCTGGAGGCATTTGCATCATCACCTGACCCAATTCGGCGCGTGATTGCGGCCGCGAGAAGTGTCATGAATGGCGGGGAATCCCATTGACCAATTTAATTGGTGGAACGCGCGAACCCGGCGTAACCAGTGCACCGTAGCGGCCCAGGAGGCAGCGGGGAATGGGTCGCGGAAGTGTAAAGAAATCCGATACCTCTACTTTACCAAACCTTGACCCGCGCGCTTTTCCCGCACCTCAAAGGGCGCGAAATACCGGCAAGAAATACAAAAACCCTAAGGAAAAATAGGGTGGAGTCCTGGCGACCCCGGCAGCATTGGATAATCCTTGGTAGAATGATCATGGCGAACTAAGTTTTTTCCCGATTCTTGTTGGAGGTATCTCCGTTTGGGATCCGAAATCGTCAGGGAATTGGAAAACGCATTCGATTGCGGGGATCTCAACGATCTCAAGGCTTCCCTACTGCCCTTCATCCGCACCAATCGGGTCAAGCTCATCCAGTTCATCCAGGACTTCCAACGCATCGAAGGCCCGCGGCCGCTGGAGATGCTCATCAAGATTTTCATCATCCAGCACAACATGCCTTTCGACATGGCCCAGTACATGACCAAGCAGTCCAATACCATCCGCAAGGAGATTGACGGCCAAGCCGATGATTTGTCGAAGCGGCAAGCGTGCGTAGCGGATTGGATCAAGCAAAAGGCCGAAGCCCATCGCAGCACGTCCATGTTCCAGCAGGTATTCTGTTTCGAGAAGCTGAAGTCCCAGCTCATGCCGCTGATAGAAGAAGAATTGAATCTGCACACGGCCTGAGAGGCCCCCCGACTCAATCCCGCGCGCGCGTCAAAAGCCCGCGCTTCTGTTCCCCCAGGAAATCGGCCAAGATGGCCCGCAAATCGTTCCAGCCCGTCCACGACTGGGAGCCTCCCGCCTCGAAAGATGCCAGCGAGGCGGTCTTGCCGGCCGCGGTAAAGCCGCGGTAGAAGGTCTGCAGCCAAGCCGAAGCTTCCGGTCCCAGCCCTGCGCGGGCCAGCCCCATGGCGTTCAACCCCGCATACCGCAACGGATCGCCCAGGGCCTTGGAAAAGGGCAGCACGTCCTTGTCCACCCGCAGATTGCCGCCGATGAAGGAGCCGGCCCCGATGCTGACGAACTGATGGATGCCGGTCATTCCCGAGACCACGGCCCCGGCGCCGATACGCACGTGCCCGCCCATATGCACCCCGTTCGCGAGCACGGCCTGATCCCCGATATCGCAATCATGGGCCACATGGGTATAGGCCATGATAAGGCTGTCGCGTCCGATGATAGTTAGCCCGGTGGCCCCGGTGCCGCGGTTTACGGTGACGTACTCGCGCAGATGGGCCCCGGCTTTGACGCGGACACCGGTCTTCTCGCCCCGGTATTTCAGATCCTGCGGCGCGTTGCCCAATATGACGCCGTCTTCCAGACGCACTCCGGCCTCGACGCGCGCGCCGGGATACAAGTGGCAAAAGGGGCCGATGCGGACTCCTTCGGCTACCGACACCTCTTCATCGAGGATGGCGTAGGCGCCGACTTCGAGATCCGGCGGCAGCTCCAGGGATGGATGCACGACCGCGGTGGGATGGATGGGCATGCGGAAGGTCCGGGACTCAGATCATCTGGGCTTTGATGATGGCCTCGGCCACCAGCTCGCCCTCGATCTCGGCACGGGTCTTGACCACGGCGAACCCGCGGCGGTATTTGTCCAGTTCGCCTACCAGGGTAAGGATATGCCCCGGGCGCACGGGCCGGCGGAAGCGGCATTCCTCTACCGCGGCGAAGGCCGGGCGCTTCCCGGCGGACTCTTCCGGGAAGGAAAGCGCCACCAGGATGCAACTGATCTGGGCCAGGGCCTCGATTTGCAGGACCCCGGGCATGACCGGTTCCGTAGGGAAATGACCGGCGAAGAAGGGCTCGTTGAAACTGACGTTCTTCTGCCCCGTGATGGATTTACCGCTTGCGAAGGCGACGATCCCGTCGACCAACAAAAAGGGATAACGATGGGGCAGGACCTTGAGGATGCCCGCGAAGTCGAGGACGAATTTCGGGTTTTCCGATTTGGGCAGCGAAAGCTGTGAAGGCAATACGGGGTTGTCACCCATGCGGGACGTCTCCGGTGCAAAAGGATAGTGGAAACGGAAATCTAGTAATCGGCCCGGGTGGCCTGCGCGGCGGGGTCCCCAGGGTCGCCATGATTGGCAAGCAGGCGCGCCAATAGCAGATGATGCGCATGATGCCCGCCATTGCGGATACGGATTTCCGCCCGCGGCAGGGCCAAACCGGCCAGGGCCAGGTCGCCCAGCAAATCGAGGAGCTTATGCTTGACCGGTTCCAGGGGCATGCGCCAGGCGGGTTGATTGAGCAGCGGATAGGGCCCGCCTTGCCACTCGGGATGCCGCGACAACACCTCGCGGTATTCCGTTTCCGATTCGGCGAGCAGCAGCCCGGAATCGCGGTCCGCGCCGGCCATGAGCCCAGCAGCCACGCCTTCGCGCCATTCCCGATGGAAGGCGAAGGTGCGCGCTGGCAGGATTTCGTTCCAGGCGACGGCTGGGTGGTCGAGGGTGAAGACCTCGCGCAGGGAGCCCCGCTCCAGCGAATAGGTCGCGCGGAAGCGATCGGCGGGGCGGATTTCCAATTCGCCTCCCTGCCACTGATGGGTCCAGGAGATGCCGCAGGGATATTCGCGCCAGGCCGGGACCGCGGCGACCGCGGGGAGCAACCGGGCCAGGGCTTCCCGGTACGGTAGGGCGCTCCCGTCCAGTCCCGGCAATTCGGCGGCGTCGGCGCGGATGGCCAGGGAAGCCCCGGGAAAGAACAGCAATGCGGCGAAAAGGTGTTCGGGGGTTTCTACAGTAGCGCGCAGGTTACCCTGGGCCTCCCCCTCACCGGGATTCGGCCCCATCCCCTGCCCCATCCCCAGCAAGGTGGCGCGACGGGCCTCCCGCGGAAGAGCGGCCAATCCCGTTATGGATAAGGCGCCGGGCAGGCCCGGGAAGGAGAAGCGGGGACCGGGGTACGGAACGGCGTTTCCCGCCCGGTCGGATGGCGACCCCAGGCGTATTTCCAGGCGGCAAGGCCGGCCGGAGTGGATACCCTTTCCGGCCAGGATTTCGGGGGCGGGAGGTCGGCCCGATTGCGCTTCGTCCAACATGGCTGCAAGTATAGGTTTCCCCACCGAAAGCGGCGATTCCGCCCCTACGAGGCCCGCCCACCGGGGCCCGGCGGGGTTCCCGACCGGGGTCCTTTTCCCAGGCAGAGCCTGGTCGGGCGTTTCCGATGCCGGAAGCGGGGATCCCGATGTATCCTTAAGGAATACGTAAAACGGAGCCCTCTCCTTGGCCGAAGTCCGCCCGGGCGCTATACATACCATCATGGATAAGACCCGCCCCGACACGGCCACGCCCGATATTTTCCTTTTCTACGACTACCGCGCCTATTTGAAAGCCTTGTTCGAATTCAACAAGGCCCAATCGCGCCGGTTTTCCCACCGCTATATCGTAACGCGCGCGGGGTTCAAATCCCCCAACGTGCTGAAGAACGTCATCGATGGGCGGCGCAATCTCACTTTCGCCGCGGCGGAATCCTTCGCCAAGGCTTTCAAGCTGGACGGCAATTCCAAACGTTATTTCCTGGCCCTGGTCCAGTACAATCAGGCGGGCACCGCCACCGAACGCGAGAAGGCCTTCCAGGAGTTGGTTGACCTCCGCGCCCGCGAGAATCCCGCGCGCCTGGGCGAACGGCAGTACGAAGTCTTTGCCCGTTGGTGGCATCTCGCCATCCGCGAAATGGTTTCCCTGCCCGATTTCCAATTCTCCCCGGAATGGGTTTCCGATTCCCTCTCGCCCTCCATTACCCCGGCCGAGGCGGCGGAGTCGCTCTCCCTCCTCAAGACCCTGGGGCTGGTGGCGCAGCAACGCGATCGCAGTTGGACCCAGGTCGAGAAGACCATGGCCACGGACGCCCGCGTGAAGTCGGTGATGGTTTCCCAGTTCCACCGCGAGATGATCCGCCTGGGAGCGGAATCGCTTACGCGTTTCCCGGCCAAGGACCGGGAGATAAGCGGCACCACGGTGCGCGTTTCCGAGGCGGACCTCGACAAGATCAAATCCTGGCTGCGCGACTTCCGCATGAAGATCCTCGGATTGGCGGCCCAGAGCGCCGGTGCCGATCAGGTCTATCAGCTGAACTTCCAATTCTTCCCGCTGGTGAAACCGAGGCGCGCGACCCACCGGTCCGCGGCGGAGGGCGACGCATGAAGAACGCTCGCTTTCTCCCTAGCCTCCGCCGTGGGGCCTCCGCCCTTGCCGCCTGCGCCTGTCTGGCCGTGTTATCCGCCCTGCCCGCGGGCTGTAACCTCGGTGGCGGCACCGATGTCGGCAATCCCGAGTTATCCATCCGCGTCACCGGATCGATCAAGCATATGGACGGTTCGCCCGCCAATGGTATCCCGCTGCACTTGCGTCCGGCCAGCCATCTCACCACCCTGGATACCAACATCTCACCCGCTCCACCGGACAGCTTCCAGCAGGACGGGTGGACGGATACCCAAGGCTTCTTCAGCTTCGACTCCGTGCCCAGAGGCGAATACCGCATCGAGGCCATGGACACCAACAGCCGCGGGGCCGTAATCGGATTCTCCGCAAACGGCTCCGCCGCCGACGTTACCTTGAATACCGCGTTCCTGGATTCCACCGGTTCGATTTCCGGCCACATCAATTACCTTCGTTCCATCAAAGTGGGCTACCCCAAGATCACTATCGCCGTATATGGAATGGACCGCGCCACCTTCGCCACCAACGACGGAAACTACACCGTCAGCAATCTGCCGCCCGGCAAATACAAGCTGCATATCGTGGTAAATTCCGACAGCACCCTCTCGGCGGTGGTGCCGGAGATCCCCCTCGTCGCCGGCCAGCATGGCATGGCGGGATCGGTGGATCTGGGACCATGAGCGCATGGGGGTGGCCATGAAGCGCTTCGGCGCCACCCTCGCCTCGTGCCTCGTATTCTGCTTTTGCCTTTGTGTCAGCCTCTGCGTCCCGGCTCCGGCTTCCGCGCGGACACCGCTTTTCCTCGCCGTGAGCCCGAGCGCCTGGATGCCCGTGAATGCGGTGTGGCAGGGAGCCAACGTGTACGGCACCGGCAAGCCCGTCAGCGTTTATTTCATCCATAGCATCGCCGACTGGGGCAACCAGCTTTACTTCATGGACCCGGCCACGGGTTCGGAAAATCCCCTGCTGCTTTACCGTGGCAGCGGCCGCGGCGGGGCCTGTCCGGACAGCGGCGGCCTGGTGGCCGATCTGGGGGTACGCGACTCCTCGCAACAGCTCGTGTTCATGTTGCGCACCATCTCCAGCAATTACGCGGGCAAGTATTGCACCGGCGAAGCCTGCGGGCCGCGCTATACGGGCATGAATGACGCCTCCGCCCGCTTCCACTCCTCCGGGGAGTACGCCCATCTGCTGGGCCAGGTATGGGCCCAGGCCGCACGCATCCCCCAGGCCAAGGCCGACTCCATGGGGCCGCCCTGCACGGGCACTTCCCGCATCCCTCCCGGCGAGGGCGGCGTGCTGTTCTCCTTCAACGACGGGGCCAACGATAGCTTCGAGGATCTCGTCATCCTGGTGACGGGAGTGGAGATGGACGTGGAGCGCGATCATGTGATCCCGCCCGACTCCGCCAAGCCCAAGCCGAAGCCGATACCCGTCAATTGCGTCTTGGATGCAACCACCGGCGGCGTGACGCATGGGGACGCCTTCCTGCCGCGGCCGATGGAAATGCCGCTCTCGGCCATCCGCCCCCGTGACATGCCGACCCAGGCCCGCTACCATCTTGATCAAGCGTGGAGGGAGCGTTACCCGGGACGGCCGGACGAAACCGCCTTCCCGAACGGACCGGAAATCACCGTCACTTCCGCGTTACCCTTCAGCTTCAACCTGGGGTTCTTCACCAATACCGGAGAGTTCATCAACCGGGCGCATGGCAGCGTCACCGCGGGGATGATGGGGCTGCTTCCGGTGGCCGGCGACGGTCGCCGCGCCGTTTCCCTCATGTGGTATCCCGTCAGCGAAAAGGGCAACCTGGTTTCCACCGGCGCCTACGTCGTCAAAGGTTGGATCCGCTCCAACCCCGCTTCGGAAGCGGTCGGTCCCGCCGCCGCCTGTCCCGAAGAAAAAACCAACCTGCTTTCCGCCTTCGGTTATATCCGACATTAGCTCCCTGGTGTATTCTGGATGAATACGTTCTTTCTTCCCCTACCGGGATCGGGGGAGGCTTTCCGCGATATCTTGGGATGGAAGGGGCCGCCCTCGGCGATGATGTCCGCGCAACGGCATCGCGTTGCGGCCCTGGCCTGCCGGAGGGAATCCTGGGGAATTCGCCGGCCGTCGGACTTTGTAGAGAGTGGGGAGTCTACACCCGGCGCGCCGGCATCTCTAATCCAGCCAGCCTGGCTGAGCTAGCCGATTTCCCCGGACCGACGTTTTCCGATCTGCTGTTTCCGCCATAGCCCGATGGGCTGGGCGGGAAATCCGGCCACCACGGACCCGTCAGGCAGGTCCTTGGTGACGCCGGAGCAGGCGGCCACCGAAACATCGTTACCCAACCGCAAATGCCCATCCACGCTGGCCGCGCCTCCCAGGCGCAAGCGAGAGCCCGCTTCCGTCGAACCCGCCACGCCCGATTGCGAGGCCAACAAACAGCCATCGCCCAAGCGAACGTTATGGGCGACTTGTACGTGGGAGTCCAGCTTGCAGCCCTTTCCCAGGACCGTAGGATGCAGGACGCCGGCGGCGATGACGGTGTTGGCCCCGATAAAGCAGGCCTCCCCGATACGGACCCCGGCGGGATGAGGCATGGATGCGAGCGCCGCGCCATCTGGGAAGAACCCGAATCCCGCGCAACCGATTACGGCCCCGGGTTGGATGACGCAATCACGGCCGATGTGGACATGGGCTTCGATGACGGCATTGGCGCCGATACGGCTGCCGGCCCCGATATAGGCGCCCGCCGCGACATACGCGCCCGCCGCAACCTCCACATTCCCTTCGAGGCAGCCTGCGACCACGGCATGCTCCGATATGCGGTTATCGGGTCCAGGGGCGAAGGGAGCGGGGCGGTCCCAGCGGCCTTCCCAGGCCGTCAATAAAGCCGCAATGGCGGCTTGCACCGATACGACCCGGAGCACGGGTACGCGTAGTTCGGGGACGACGATCCCCGCTTCGGCGACCACGAGGACGGCCCCCGAAAATGCCAGGGCTTCCCGTTCGCGTAGGCGCGTGCGTGCGCCCACGAATGCCAAAGACCCGGCTGAGGCCCGGCCGGGGCTGGAGAGGGAGAGAATGGAAATGGCCAGGGAGGCGGAGGGCGGCGATTCGCACAGCAGCGGCGCCAGCAGGGCCGCGGCGTCGGACCCCTGAGGATAGGCCCCGGAATCCGACCGTAGACGCATGGTTCCCCCGGAACCCGTCTACTTGATCTCTTTGTTCAGTACGTCGATGACCTTCTGGGTCAGATCGTTGTCTTTCTTCCAGAACACCACGGCGCCGGCAGCGCGGTCGAAGACCATGTCGTAGCCTTCTTGATTGGCCACGTCCTGGATGGTCTTCTTGATCTTGGTGATGATGGGCCCCGAGAACTCCTCGTTCTTCTGGAACAGGGTTCCGTCCTTACCGTAGATCTGCTGCACGAACTGCTCGTACTCGCTCTTCTTCTTCAGGAAATCGGCTTCCATTTCCTTTTTCTTCTCGTCGCTGAGCATCAAGGACTGCTTATCCAGCTTGTCTTTCAACTCCATCAGGGACTTCTGCTTGGTGGCGGCATCCTGCTCCCACTTCTGCACCTGCTTGTCGTATTCCTTCTGGGCCTTCTTGGTATCGACGTACTTGTCGAAAATCATCTTGGAATCCACGTGGGCGATCTTCAGATCGGAAGCGAACGACGCCCCCGCCAACATCAGCCCCATGAATACGGCGGCTACTAACTTCATCTTTCCTCCTTAAAATCCTTGCTCGATCACGAAATTGACGACGGGGGCCTTCCCGGTCTTTTGCACGCGCGCGCCCGTATAGGTTTCCAGGTCGTCCAGCGGCCAGCCGAAGTCGAAGCCCATACCAAAGGGCGCGACCAGGGGGATGACCAGTCGGAAGCCGAAGCCGAAATCGCGGCGCAGATCCGAGAAATCGATTTCTTCCCACGGATCCGGGACTTCGCTCTTGCCGATGGGATTGTAATAGCCCTCGCTGCTCGGGTCATACTTGGAGATGTTCCCGAACACGTTGCCGACATCGTAGAAGCCGAGCAGGTAAAAGGTGTTCTCGACCACGGGGTAGGTCAGCTCGGAGACGAACGAGAAGTAGCTGCGGCCGATGCGCGAGCTGCCGATGCTGCCGGGGTCGTAGCCGCGCATCTTACCCTGATAGCCAAGCACGCCGCCCATCTGGAACAGGTCGTAACTCTGGATGTTGCCGCCCAGAAGCATACCGTAATCGGTGGAGACGCCCAGCACCAACTTCTGGAAGGTGGGGAACCACCAAGCGATTTTGGTCTCGACCTGGTGATAGTCGAAGTCGCCGCCAAGCTGTCCGCCTACGCGGCTGTAGGTAAGGCGGTACAGCGAACCTTCGGAGGGAAAGAAGGGCAGGTTCTTGTCATCACGGGTGAGGGTGAAATGCAGGGACGATTCCAGGCCCGAAGGGATGATAAGGGAATTCTTGTTGCTGGTGAACCCGTTCTCGTTCTCGGTGAGGTTGTACGAACTGCTCAAGGAGAAGTAGTCGTCAGGCCAGGTGAGGCGGCGGCCCAGGTTCAGGCGCAGGCCGTAACGGGTATAATCGTGGTCGGTGGAACGCAGGGCCTTCTGGAAGCTGTAGAAGATGCTGCCGCCCAACAGGGTCGGGGTATCCAGGAACCAGGGTTCCGTGAATCCGATGGAGGCCAGCTGCTTCTGCTCACCGTATTCCAGGCTCAAATCGGCGCGTTGGCCGTTGCCCAGGAAGTTCGGAATCTGCAGGCCGATGGTGCCGACCAGGCTTTCGCGCTGGCTATACGCCAGGCCCGCCGAGACCGTGCCCGTGCCGGCCTGTTTTTCGATCACCCGCACCACCAGGTTCACGTCGCTGGGGTCGCCGTCCTTGACCTGTTCGATGTTGGGCTCGACATTGTCGAAGAAGGCCAACTGCATGATATCGCGCTGAGCGCGCATGATCAGGGATTGGCGGAAAATGTCGCCGGGGAACAGCTTGATTTCGCGGCGAACCACCTTGTCCTTGGTCTTGGTGTTGCCGCGGATATCCACCAGGTGGATATGCGCGATGCTGTTTTCCTTGATGTTGAAGATCACGTCCACCACGGTATCCCGGTACTCGAACCGGTCCTGCAGGTCCATGAACAGGTATCCCTCTTCGCGGTACACGGACTGCACCTGGAACTTGGTCAGCTCGTACTTCTTCATGTTGAAGATGTCGCCCGAATCGAGCTGCAGCTGGGCCTTGAGGGCCCCGTCCTCCACGATGTTATTGTGGATAAAGGTGGCCCGGCCGAAGCGATAACGCTTGCCTTCCGTCACGTTGACGCGGATATCCATCCACTTCTTGTCCGAGGTATAATTGATCTTCTCGCCCTGCACCGAGGCATCCAGGTAGCCCAATTCGCGGTAATAATCCACCAGGGTATCCAGTCCCAAGCGGTATTCATCTTCCTTGAAGTCCCCGTCGCGCCACCAGCGCTCTTCCTTGGTATTCAGCTTCTTACGCAGTTGCTTATCCATCACGTGCACATTGCCCGCGAAAGTGATGTAGCGGACGCGGACCTTTTTGCCCTCGCTGATGTTGAAGGTGACGGTCTTGCGCCCGGTGGCGGCTTCCACGCCTTCTTCAACGTCCACCTGGGCCAACAGGTAGCCCTTGTTATGGTAATGATCCAGGATCTTCTGGCGGTTGCGCTCCACGGCGCTGCGCGAGTACACCTGCCCATCGAGCAGATCCATGGCTTCCTTCAGATCGTCCGATTTGATCTTGTCGTTGCCCTTGATTTCGGCGCGGGCCAGGGTGGGCAGTTCGGAAACCACGAAGGTGAGGATGGCGCCTTCCACTGTGTCCGGGTAATCGATGTCGACCTTGATGTCGGCGAAGAGAGCCAGCTTGTTGAGAGCGGTAACCGATCCCTGCACCTTCTGGCGCAGGACGGGGGGCAGGTATTCCTCGCCCTTCTCGACCTGGATGGTATGGATGATCAGGGATTTATCGACCGTCTTATTGCCTTCCAGGCGTATGTCGACGACCTTGACCTCTTTGACCGGGCTGCGAAAGCCGGGGCCATTGAGCTGGGCCGAGACGGGCCGAGCGGCCATGAGTAGCGCGAATACGGCGTAAACAACGGAAAAGGGCTTACTTAGGCTCAATCGCATTCCTGGTTGGAAACGCGGACTAATATAGAAAAAGGGCGCCGGGAAACATCCCTGGCGCCCTATCGGTCGGTATCCGAAATGGGTTATCCGCAGTCGGTAAGACCGCGCCTGTTCATTCGCCCTTGACCTCGGTTTTCACCTCGGTGGGCTCCTTCTCTTCCTTCTTCGCGGTCTTGGACGGACCGGGAGTGAAGGTGAGCTGGTCGCCCTTGCGGCCTACCTTGAGCATGGAATTGTCCGTGATCTTGCCGCGCAGGATCTCCTCGGCCAGGGGATCTTCAATCAGCTTCTGAATGGCGCGGCGCAGGGGCCGGGCTCCCAGTTGCGGGTCGAAACCCTTTTCCACGATCAGTTCCCGGACCGAGTCCGAAATCTGGACCTTGATGTCGCGGGGACCCAGGCGGGATTCCAGCTCGTTGATGAGGATATCCACGATGCGGCCCATGTCCTTCTTTTCCAAGGAACGGAAGACGACCAAGTCGTCCAACCGGTTCAGGAACTCGGGATTGAAGGCCTTCTTCACCTCTTCGCGGACCATCTTCTCCATGCGTTCGTACTCGGAGTCGAGATCGTCCTTGCCGAAGCCCAGGCCTACGCCCTTCTTGATATCCTTGGCGCCCAGATTGGACGTCATGATGATCAGGGTGTTCTTGAAGTTCACCTTGCGGCCATAGCTGTCGGTCAACTGGCCGTCGTCCAGAATCTGCAACAGAATATTGAAGACGTCCGGATGGGCCTTTTCGATTTCGTCCAGCAGGATTACCGAGTAGGGCTTCTTGCGCACCTTCTCGGTGAGCTGTCCGCCTTCTTCGTATCCCACGTAACCGGGAGGCGCGCCTACCAGTCGGGAGACCGCGAACTTCTCCATGTATTCCGACATGTCGATGCGGATGAGGGCTTCTTCGGTTTCGAACAGGAAGGCCGCGAGCGCCTTGACCAGCTCGGTCTTGCCCACGCCCGTGGGGCCCAGGAAGATGAAGCTGCCCATGGGGCGCTTGGTGGAGTGCACGCCGGAACGGGAGCGGCGGATGGCTTTCGAAATCACTTCGATGGCCTTGTCCTGTCCCACCACGCGTTGGCTCAGTTCCTTGTCCATGTTCAGCAGGCGCTGGCTTTCTTGATTGGCCATTTTGGCCAGGGGAATGCCGGTCATCTTGGCGACCACTTCCTGGATGGCTTCTTCGTCCACGACCAGGCGCTCTTCGCGCTTCTGCTCGCGCCACTTCTTGCGCATCTCTTCCAACTCGGCCTTCAGGGATTCCTGGGTATCCCTTAAAGAGGCCGCGGTCTCGTAATCCTGGTTCTCGACCGAGGCTTCCTTCTCCTTCACCACGGCTTCCAGCTCCAACTCCTTATTCCGGAGATCGGGCGGGATAGAAAGGCTGGCCAGGCGCACGCGGGCGCCGGCCTCGTCGATGATATCGATGGCCTTGTCCGGCATGAAGCGATCGGAGAGGTAGCGATCCGAAAGGCGGACGGACGCGTCCAAAGCCTGTTCGGTGTACGTGACCTTGTGATGGGCCTCGTACTTGGGGCGGAGGCCCTTGATGATCTGGAGGGTATCGGCGAGTGAGGGCGGATCGACGAGGATGGTCTGGAATCTCCGTTCCAGGGCGCCGTCCTTCTCGATGTACTTGCGGTATTCGTCCAGGGTGGTGGCGCCGATGCACTGGAACTCGCCGCGAGACAGGGCGGGCTTGAAGATGTTGCTGGCGTCGAGAGAGCCTTCGGAACCGCCGGCGCCCACGATGGTGTGTAGCTCATCGATGAAGATGATGACGTTGTCGTTCTTCTGCAACTCGGTCATCAGCGACTTGAGGCGTTCCTCGAACTGGCCGCGGTATTTGGTGCCCGCGACGATGGAACCCATGTCCAGGGTGACCACGCGCTTCGACTCCAGGATTTCCGGGATGTTGCGCTCGATGATCTTCTGGGCCAGGCCTTCCACGATGGCGGTCTTGCCCACGCCGGGCTCGCCGATGAGCACGGGGTTGTTCTTCTTGCGGCGCGACAGGATCTGGATGACGCGCTCGATCTCCGGCCCGCGGCCGATGATGGGATCCAGCTGTCCCTGGCGGGCGAGCTCGGTGAGGTCGCGTCCGAAATGATCCAGGAAGGGCGTCTTGCTCTTCTTGCGCGAGCCGGCGAAGTCGGTGCCGCTCTGGGCGTCGCCGCCGCGGAGCACGCGCTCGATCTCTTCCTTGACGCGCTCGTATTCCACGCCGATGCTGGCGAGGGCGTTGGCGGCGGCGGACTCATGATCCTTCATGAGCGCGAGCAGCAGATGCTCGGTGCCGATGTACTTGTGGCTCATGGAGCGCGCTTCCTGCGCGGCGATCTCCAACACCTTCTTCGCCCGCGGCGTGAAGGGGATCATCTGGCCGATGGTCATCATCCCGCCCGAAGACGAGATGGACTTCTCGATGTTGCGCGCCAGATCGTCGAGATCAATCCCGAGGTTCTTGAGCACGGCCACCGCCACGCCATCGCCCTCGCGGATCAGGCCGAGCAGCAAATGCTCCGTGCCTACGTAGTCGTTGCCCAGGCGTACGGATTCTTCCCGCGCCAGTTGCATGACCTTCTTGACCCTATCCGTAAACATGCCGTTCATGATCTGCGCTCCATTGAAGATGGAAAGGAAGGAATGTTTCCGTCCCGCTCATCCATGTTTAAAATACTTGCCTTCCCCCAAAATCCCAATCTTTATATGCCTGCGACACGGTACTTCTCCAAGGATAATCTTACAACATTCGCCCTCGAAAAGTCCTCTTCTTCCTGCGACATATCCTTGCCGGAACTAACCGCAAGGTGACCGCTTGCGACGGTTACGCGAAGGTACTCGGCCAACGCTTCGAATTCGGGGGGAAGCAGCCCTGCGGCGGCCCCCAGGCGCAGCATGGAAAGGTCGGCAAGCATATCGGTATGCGAAAGGGAACGGGACTCGGATAGTCGCTTGAGGGAAAGCTCTACCCTTGACTTCAGCCTTTTGGGATGCCCGTCCCGGACCGCCGTGCGGGCGGAGAGCTCCCGGCGCAGGACGGGAGCGAGGGCGGCCAGGTGCGCGGCATAGGTCTCCATCGGGGTCCGTCCCAGGGCGCCGCGGGAGGTGAGCCGGAACAGACCGGTATCGGCGGGACCGGGGACGGATACGGTGGCGGGCGTGGCGGGTTGGAAGGCGATGCCGAGGGAGGCGAGGTAATTGCGGGCCGCAGGGAGTTGCCTGGCCAGCGCGAGGCCGGGCAGGTGTACGATCTGTTCGACCGCGACCGCGGGACCGATGCGACCGGGATCGGAAGCCAGGTATCCGTATTGCGGCAGGGAGGCCCAGGCTTCCCCGTCGGCCGCAGGGGGCGGACCCGGGAACCCGGCGGTCTCCGGGGTCGGGCAGCCGGGCAAGAGGCGGCCGAAGGTAAGATGCTCGACTTCGTTGATCAGGGTCCAGGTGGAACCATCGACCGCGCAGGAGAAATGCTTGAAAGCCTTCTTGCCGGGGAAGGCGACCGCGCGCCCGGGTAGGATTTCGCGCTCACGCAACAGGCGTATCGACCGCGCAGGGCAGTCCACGAGCCGGACGGGGGCTGGCGCGGCTGCCCGGGACAGCAGGGATAAGGCGCGATCGGCGGCGGCGGCGCAGAGGTTGGGGGGCGCCGAGGCCACGAAGGGCAAACCGGCGAAGTTGCGGAAGGCCAGCAGGCGGGTAAGGATTACGGCTTGGGTAACATCACGGTTACCCCAGGGGAGCGGCGCCCCCGCTAGTTCACGCCAGTCCAAGACCGGTGCTGCGGGGGGCGGGGCCGCCCAGCAACCCTTTCAGGCGGGCGGCTTCTTCGTAATTCTCGGCGCGCACGGCTTCGGCCAATTGCTCGCGCCAACGCGCCTGCAGTTCCGGATCGGTGCCGACTGCCGGCGGGGCGAGTTCGGGAACCACCAGGGCCAAGGCCTGATGCAGCCAGGCGACGTCGGCCTGCAAGGCTTCGCCGAAGGCCGGGTAGCAATGGGCGCAGCCGAGCAGGCCACGGGATCGGTATTCGGTCCAGGTGAAACCGCAATGGGTGCAAATGGCGAAGTCAGCGCTCAACGCGCATCCCCCCGCCTTCCATCACGTACACCCGCTTGGCCAGGGCCGCCAGGCCTTGGTCATGGGTCACGACCAGGATGGCCACGTTCAGGCGCTGGTTGAGATCGAGCAGCAAAGCATGCAGGTGCTCGGAATTCTTCACGTCCAGGTTGCCGGAGGGTTCGTCGCAGAGCAGCAGGCCGGGGTTATTGATCAAGGCGCGGGCCAAGGCGATGCGCTGGCGTTCGCCGCCGGAAAGCTCGGCGGGCAAATGCCGCAGACGATGATCCATCCCCACCATGCGGATCAATTCCAGGGCCCGGTCCTCTTCGGCCTTGCGCAACCGGCCCGCGATGCGCGCGGGCATCAGCACGTTCTCGCGTACCGTCAGATCCGGCAGCAGGTGGTGGAATTGGAAAACGAAACCGATCTCGCCGTTGCGCACCTGGCTCAGGGCCCGGTCCGAAAGGCCGACGGTATCCTTGCCCTTGAAGAGCACTCGGCCCGCCGTGGGATGGTCCAGCATCCCGAGGATATGCAAGAAGGTGCTCTTCCCCACCCCGGAGGCGCCTTTGACGGCGATGAAATCCCCCGCGGAGATGGAGAAATCCAGATCGCGGAAGAGTTCGATGCGCGTCCCGGTCTCTTCGAATACCTTCGCGATGCGCTCCGCCCTCAGCAAAGCGATCCCGTCCGCGGCAAATGGCGTGGCGGTCGATTCACTCATGCCGGATGGCCTCGACTGGGTCATGGCGCGCGGCCTTCATGGCCGGCAGGATGGTCGCCACCCCGCATAGGGTATTGGTGAGGAGCAGGACGGAGCCCACGTCGGTCCAGCGTAATTCCACCGGCAGCACGGTCACGAAATACACGTCTCCGGGAAGCTGGATCAGGCCGAACCGGCTCTGCAGCCAATAGCTGATGAGCCCCAGGGCGGTGCCGGCCAAGGATCCCGCCACCCCGATGAGCATGCCTTCCAGCATGAAAATGCGCAGGATGCCGCTGCGGGTCGACCCCATGGCGCGCAGGATGCCGATCTCGCGGACCTTATCGTTCACGGCCATCACCAGGGAGGAAATGATATTGAACGCGGCGATGATGATGATGATGCCCAGGGCCAGGCCCACCAGCACCTTTTCATAGGCCATCCATTTTATCAGGGTATAATTCTTGGCCTGCCAGTCCAGCGCGCGATAGGGAAAGCCCAGGCTGTCTTCCAGCGCATCCGCGATGGTGCCGCTCTTGTAGGGATCATCCACGCGCAGTTGCATGCCACTGACGGCGTTGGGCATTCCGAAAAGCTTCTGGGCTTCTTCCAGGGAGATATAGGCCAGGGATTCGTCGAACTGGTACATGCCCGATTCGAAGGTGGCCGCAACTATGAACGGGACTATCTTCGGGGAGAACCCGCCCGCCCCCAGCTCGCCGGCCCCGGTGAAATCGGCCAAGAAGACCTTGTCGCCGATAGCGGCCGCGAGGCGGTTCGCCAAAGCGTAGCCGAGGATGATCCCCGGGAACACCTTGTCGTTGGTGTCCAGAATGCCGTGGAACCGGTAGCGCCCGTGGGTAATCGTCCCGGACAAGCCGATCACGTCCCGGCTGCTGGCGCTGTCGATGCCGTACACGACGATGCCATCCTGGTTCTTCTTCCGCGAGACGATGGTCTTGGACATGATGAACGGCGACGCGGCGGTCACGCGGGGAAAGCGCTTCACCTCGGCCGTCAGGGAATCGTACCCGCCCACGGGGGCGAATTGGTACTTGGTCACCTCGATATGCGCGTCCTTGCCGATCAGTTGGCGCTTGACCTCATGCTCGAAGCCGTTGATGGCCGAAAGCACGAAGATGAGCAGCCAGGTGCCGACGGTGACGCCGGCCGCCGAGAACAAGGCGATCAGCCCCGTCGATAGGGTGCGGCGCTGGGCCCAGAAGTACTTCCGGGCGATGAACCATTCAAAGTATTTCATACTTCGACAAAGCAAAATGAAAAGTGAAAAATGAAAAATCCGGAATTTTCACTTTTCACTTTTCAATTTTCCCTTTGAGTTTTTAGCACCGGTGACAGACTCTTACTCCGGTTTCATAAGCGGAAATAACAAAACATCCTTTATGGTAGCGCTATCAGTCAGCAACATAATCATGCGGTCGATGCCTATGCCCACGCCCCCGGTCGGCGGCATGCCGTATTCCAGCGCGCGCAGGAAGTCCTCGTCGAGGGGATGGGTCTCATCCTCGCCACCGCGGCCGCGTTCCACCTGGTCCTCCAGGAGCTTGCGCTGCAACAGGGGATCGTTCAGCTCGGAGTAGGCGTTGCCCACTTCCCAACCGTTGATGTACGGCTCGAATTGCTCGACCAGGTCCGGATCCTTGCGGTGCGCCTTGCACAAAGGCGTGCTTTCCTTGGGATGATCGATGATGAAGATGGGACCGGAGAGATGGGGCTCGCATTTGGCTTCGAAGAGGGCCTTCATCGCGAGACCGCGCAGGTATTTGCCCTTCATCTCGATATGGTCCTTGGCCAACAGGGCCTGGAGGGCCGCATCGTCCATGGCGTCGAAGTCGATATCGGCGAATTTCTTCAGGGCTTGCTTTACGGTAAGCCGGGGCCAGGGCGGGGTCAGATCGAATTCCTTACCCTGATAAGTGAACTTCATGGACCCGTTGGCGGCGACGCACGCGGCCGCGTACAGGGTCTCGAAATGCTTCATCATGTCGTTGTAATCGGCAAAGGCCTGATAGAACTCCAGCAAGGTGAACTCAGGATTATGCGTCCGGTCGATGCCTTCGTTGCGGAAATCCTTGGCGAACTCGAACACGCGCGGGAATCCGCCCGTGATGCAGCGCTTCAGGTACAGCTCGTTGGAAACGCGCAGGAACAAGGGAATGTCCAAGGCGTTATGATGGGTCGTGAAGGGCCGCGCGCTGGCGCCGCCGTAGATGGCCTGCAAAATGGGCG
>JAHFCH010000300.1 GCA_023249635.1 Fibrobacterota bacterium | reverse complement strand
CGGCTGATAAACCAGGATCTGCCCAAGGAGACGAAAAACAGCAAATTCAACATCATCACGGGCATGATGCGCGGCGGGAAGGACAACCTGCGCGACTTCATCCGGAATACGTTCGACAGCGACGAGATTTTCAACTTCACGCCCATGGTGGCCGACCCTGCGAAGAAGAAGTGGGTGGATGAGCTCAACGAGTACCAGATCAATTTCGCGAACGCGATCAAGTATAAGCAGCACGTTTTCCGCACTTCGGACTGGCTTATCGAGCAGGGCTGGGCGGTATCGCATACCTACTTCAAGGCCCGGAATGGGTGGGCGACCAAGCCCCAGGCCGATGCCTCGGCGCCGGGCGGGATTCGCTGGACGCAAGAGCAGGATCGCCTTTTAGGTAAGCCGGTGGGCGACCTCAACAACCCGCGGAACTGGGCCGGGAGCCTGGTGCACCATGTGGACGACCGCCCCATGGACATCCTGGTGAAGCGCTGGGCGCTCTCGGACGTGGTGCGCGCGGCGGCGCGGAAGGGCATGGACGGAAAGCCGCTTTACAACCCGGACGCGCTGGAAAAGCTCAAACAGGAATTCATCAACCGCCAGGGCGGGAGCACGGCGCGCTGCGAGTACATCCAGGACGGGCCCGGCGACCAGGTAGGCAGCACCACAGAGACGAGCAAGCAGGGCACGGAAACCACTTACGTGGACGTGCTGTACTATTCCGGCCCGCTCTGTGACGTGCGCGGCCATGAGGGCGATGACAACCGGTATCTGCTGGAGGTGACGCACAACCTGGAACTGCGTTTCCAGGAAAACACGATGGACGAGGACTTTTCTGAAGTCGTCCATTTCCAAAGCCATTCGGACAAGTCCAGCCCGTTCACGATGGGCCCGCTTGACCCGATGATCAACTACGAGAAGGTCAATTCCTTCCTGATCTCGCTCGGCTTGGAGGGTCAGGTCGATGCGATGACCAAGTACCTGCAGTTCAACGAGGACGACTACATCAATCCCGAGGTGCTTTCCAATCCGAAGAACCTCGTAAACATCCTTCGTGCCAAGGACGGGCAAAGCCCGCCGCCGCAATGGGTGGAGCCCCAGCGGTCGGCGTCCCTGGATGATTTGCAGAAGATTTTCAACGTGCTGGACAAGTGGGGCCAGCGCGTGGGCACCACGGACCAGGAACAAGGCGTTTCCCAGGGAAGCGATCGCACGCTCGGGGAAACCCAGATCCTCCTGCACGCGGCGAACCAGAAGAATCAGGCGTTTTCCCGTCGGTTCTGCGACGCGTTGCAGCAGGAATACAAGCAGTTGATCCTTCTGGACCTGATGTATTCGGATGTGCGGAAGAAGTCCACGTATTCGCGCGACGGCAAGCCCATCAAGCTGGGAATAGAGCACGTGGAAGCGTTCGTGACCAACACCATGGTGGGCGTGAGCGACTGGATCGCCCGGGACCGCGGCCAGGAAATGCAAAAGATCATGAATGCCATGACGGTGACCAAGGACATTCTGCTGGCGCTGGGGAGCCCGGATCCGGCTATTCGCATGGCGCGCCGGTACCTGAAGGTCTCGGGGCTGAAGGACGTGGATGAAATCCTGGCGGAACCCGCGGTGGCGGACGCCAACCCCGTCCCGCCTGCGCAGCCTGCGGGCGGTGCGCCCTTGCCTGGAATCCCTGCACAACCCCCTGAAGAACGAGGAGAACCCAACGATGCAATGGCCGCGGCCCCTGTCGGCCCTGTGGCGTAAGGCCTTCCCGGTCCGGTACGTGCTGGTTATCCGGCACGGGGAGGCCAGTATCCCGGCCGGCGTCGGTGATGACGGGGAACCCCTGGAAATCGACGACATGCTGCCGGAACTGGTGGATGCCTATACGACCTGTAAACCGATTTTCGCCTGGCTGGCGCGGGAGCATGCGCGCCTGGAGCGGAAATACCATGAACGGATGCCGGCGGAGCCTGGGCCGCGGGCTATTTGGCAGGCGCGCCTGGAAATCCTGAACGGGCAGATTGCGATGGTGAATCGCGCCCTGCGCGTGCCGCTCCAGGCGAATATGCGCATACGTCACCTCAAGGAGTTGGCGGAAAAACGGACGGCGACCGCGGCCGAATTGGCTGCGCTCGAAGAGTTTTTTAGCGAATAATACCCCCCTCTACCTAACTCTACCCTAGTCTACCCCTGCATGTTACGGTGACGCGTGCGTTACCGTGGTAGATTGGGCGCATGGACGATACGCACTCCGATCCGTTCGACGCCTTGATTCGTGATGTGGCAAGCCCGCAAGGCCCCGCACCCACGGATGGACAGAAGCCCCCGGCCGAATCCCAAAGCAATGCGCCCTCCGGTCCCGGTGCGGGGACGTCCCAGCAGGCAGAAGGCGGCGCCAATCCCGGCGCCCAGGACCCGTCAACCGCCAAGCCGGCGAACCCCGCCCCCGATCAGGGCGCGGCCACCGGTACGGAAAATCCAACCGACCCCGCGGCGCAAGCTGCCGAGGCCGGGAAGGGCTCGTTACCTGAACCCCTGAAGCCGTTTGAAACCACCGTGAAGGCCAAAGGATTCGACCTCACCAAGCCGGAAGGCTTGGCAAAGGTTCTCCAATGGGGCCAAGAAGCAGAAAGCACGCTCGGAAGGCGCACCACCGATCTGAACATGCTCCATACCCGGCAGCAGGAAATCGAAAAGGATTTCCAGTCGGGCGCGGAGGGTGTGAACCGTCGCCTGGTGATGATGGGCCTTTCGAAGCTCGACATTCCGACTCCGGAAACGAGGATGAAGGAACTCAAGGATATTTACAGCAATGTATCGGTCCTTGCGAACCCGAACGCCAGCCCGGAACAACGTGATGCCGCTATCGATGCGCTGAACGGCCTGGTCTACGAGCCCATGGACACCCTCCGGATCCGCCAAGCGGCGGGCCAGGGGAATGCCCAAAGCGCGCAGGCCAAGCTCAAGGAGCACCGCACCAATTCCGCTTCACTCTTCAACCAGCGCACCGGCGCCAACCCTGAACTCCATAAAGCCTATGACGCCATCCTGCCTGATTTCCAGGCGGGCGGCGTATTCAATAGCTTCGGCCTCGATGAATTCTCGATGACGTCCAGCCCCGAGCGGGCCGCGCGCATTGAAGAGATCGGGCAGGCCTTGGCGTGGAAGTCGGCCAGTTACAACCCGGACGGCAGCGTGCGGGATGGCGGGCCCATTGACGTGGAGATCAAGAAAGCCCTTGCGCTCGCGACCCGGGGCGGTAATGCCGCACCGGCAGGGAATGGGCAGCCGCCCGTGCCCGGTTCAAACGCTCAGAATCAGGACCCCGTCGACGCGATGCTCAGCAGCTGGGCACGCGAATCGGCGGTGGCCTAACACCCTCCATAAAGGATTACTGCCATGCAAAGCTTCACCCCCAGCGCTTCCTGGAATAGCGCGCTCAAGTATGCGGGGCTGGCCGACGGCCGCCAGGTCCGCCAGTTCGCCGAGGGCAACCTCATCACCCGCGCCAAATCCCCCCTGCTCGCCCTTCTGGGCGGCAAGGGATACGACAGCGACGGCAAGCCCAAGAGCTTCAAGGGCCTGATCAAGTCCAAGGGGTTCAATACCCTGACCCCGGAAGTCTACGATACCGAGATTTCCCCCCGCGTGTTCAAGCAGACCGCGGACACGGCGAGCACGGCGCAAGGCGCGTCCGTGGCGCTTGCGGTCAATACCACCGCGGGCATGATCGTCAACCAGGTGCTGCTCAAGGTCGACCAGCGCGTGCAGGCTCGCGTCACGTCCGTTGACTCCGGCGTCCAAGCGACCGTGACCTTGATCAAGACCCCGGGCGCCGCGGCGATCATCCTCCTGGCCAGCGACCTGGCCATGTGGGAAAAGCACGGTACGGCCAACATCGGCGGGCCCACCGTCGGCGACGGTGCGAACCGCGAACTGATCAACCGCACCAATAACCTGCAGTTCTCCCTGTCGCCCATGGCGCAGGACTTCCAGAACAAGCTGTTGATGCACTACACCGTGCAGGGCGGGCAAAAAACCGATTCGTTCAAGGACGAATTGGAAATGAACATGCGCGAGATGCAGATGGGCCGCGAAGGCGACCTCATTGGCGGCATCAAGGCGACGGAAGGAACGGGCGCAAACCGCCGTTACTACGCCGACGGCATGGAGAACCTGGCCGGCAGCGTGTTCGAGAATCAGGACCCCAACGGCGGCTTGTCCTGGGACGACCTGACCCAGCTGGCCCTGCCGACCGCCATGCGCGCCGGTACGGGAAACGTGATCTACGCGCTGGCCGGCTGGCGCGCGACCAACGTGTTCTCGTCCTACGTGCAGAAGCAGATGCGCATCACCGATGCGCGCGAGAACTACGCCGTGAACTGCTCGGAAATCGAGATCAACGGCAAGATTCTGCGCCTCATCCCCTCGGACTTCATGGACAGCGATGCCCGCGAAGGCCAGATGATCTCATTCGTCCCCGACTACCTGACCCGCTGCTACTTGGAAGGGTTGGACCTGTCCTACCTGCCCAAGCTGGACGTGGGCAACGTGCTCGTGGAGCGGTCGGCCTGGGCCGTCTGCGAGGGGCTGATCATCAGCAACCCCGACGCCATCACCATCTGGTCCAACATCTTGAGGGGCGCGTAAGCGCAGAAAGGCAAGTAATCCAATGAAAAAGATGCTGCTCGCCCTGGCCATCGTGGCCGGTGCTCTGACCCAAGCGAACGCCTATCGGGACTCTATCCCGCAGGTGATTCGGAATACCCCCGTCCCGGTCGAAGATCCTGTGCAGGTGAGGCTTTTCAACGGCGTATTCCAGGCCGTTTCTGAAGTCGCATACAGCCCGGTGTTCGAACTGACCCACCTGGCCGTATACCGCGGTTTCGACTCCACCGGCTTCCTGAAGGAGGATACGACCTTCGGGCAGGTCCGCCTGATGGGATTCGATATCTCGGACTCCGCTTCCGTGACCGATTCCGTCAATGTCCAGGTGATTACCCAATGTTCGGATTATTCGAACTGCGGCAATCCCCTGGCCTGCGCGGAACTGTCGGATCCGTTCTACACGGTGCATACGGACACGATCAAGGACGTTTCGGCCTCGAGCGCGAAGGTGGAGAAAACGCGAACGCTCTCGGCCGCCACGCTCAAAACCTGCCGCTTCATCCGATGGAAGGCTACGGAGCTTTCCACCGCTGCGCAGAACATCCCCCGCATTTATGGGGAATGGCATCGAAAGAAGAGGGTCCAATAATGGCTAAGAGCACTCCGTCCCCGGCGCCTGACCTGGATAAGTTGCCGCCCCTCGGCAACACCAAGGCCAGATGGAAGGCATCCACCCGCTTCGTGGAATTCCGCGGCCGGAAGATC
>JAHFCH010000113.1 GCA_023249635.1 Fibrobacterota bacterium | reverse complement strand
CGATACCGCCAAGCTGGCTGTGAAGATGATCGACTACACCAAGTTCAGCCGCACCAATTTCCGCGATGGCGAAAGCGCTTGTAACAGCACCCTGGCCGACACTTCCTACCAGGTGTTGAAATTCATCCTCATCAACGACGGTTCCAAGTGGATGGTGGCTTCCATCATCTCGCCCGCCCGGATCAAGGCCGAGGACTTCAACAAGGCCATCGACGTCAAGGATTTCGCGGTCAAGCAGATCATGCCCATCACCCTGGTAGCCCCTCTCAAGAACGACGCCCAGGCCGCCGACGGTAAGGTCAAGTTCATCTTCAACAGCTCCAAAGACAGCATCGGCGGGTTCCTGCTCGGCCTCGCCGAGGATCCCAAGTTCTGCTTCGGCCGCGCTCCGGTCGGCGCCCTCATCTTCGTTAAGGCGTCCAAGACCGGCAGCGACACCCTCATGGTGAATTCCGCCGGTGGCGTCGAGAGCTCCAACGGTTCGGGCATCCTGCGCCGCGTCGTGGATCTCAAGCTGCCCGGTTGGGATCGTGTCATGTTCGAGAATTCCATCACCACCCTTTTCGACGCCACCAAGGGCTTCGGCGGCGTGTACAACTGGAAGGTCATCGGCATCAAGGACACCAGCGCCGCCCAATTCTTGGGCAACGGCTTCAGCCCCGATCGCTTCTTCGCGGAATCGGATTTCGGCCCGAACCGCGGCTACTTCGCCTGCAAGGCGTTCCCCACCGGCGATGCCGCCTTCAACAACCTGCAGACCGCCCAGCAGAATTTCGTGAATACCCAGCCGGTGATGACCAACAGCTTCAGCGATATGGATCAGGACGGCGTTCCGGACGGGCTTGAAGCCAAGTACAAGACCGACCCCCGCGACCGCAATTCCTATCCCGACTTCCGCGTGGATACGGACGGCGACGGGTTGGCCGATTTCCTGGAAGCCATGCTGGATAAGACCGGCGCGGATAGCCTGGTCACCAAGAAGACCGATGCGGCCGGCGTCAAAGCCGAACTTACCAAGCTCATCGCGGCCGGAATCGTGTGGCAGGATTCCGATGGCGACGGCTTCCCGGACGATATCGAAATGGTTTCCGGCTTCAACCCGATGGATCCCAAAAATAACCCGGGCACCCGCGCCCGCGCCAGTGCGCCTATCGGCGTGTTCGCCGGTAAGTTCCAGATGGGTTCGACGGTGAATAAGATTTCCTTCCGGCTGTATACGGATAGCGCCAAGGCCCTGTGGGTCGCCTACTCCGCGATAATCGGAAGCGACACCCTGGTTGACACCATGAAGACGGCGTTCAACGACCTGGCCGGCGAAGTCTACGTCCCCGTTCTGCTCAAGGTCGGTCCCGACGCCGGCCGCATGATGCTGATGCGCGGGCATTACGACGCCAACATGTCCCTGATCATGGGCCCGATCGATATGATCGTCCCCCCGGCGAAAGGCACGGTCAATTTCGGCAGTGGCCCCTACATAGGCCAATTCGCGGCTTCGGGCCGCGGCGACGACGTGAGCAACTTCCTGCCGAACAACAACGGCGGGGGCACGGTCGGCCCCATCACCAGCAATCCCGTCAATCCGGTCAACCAGGGCCCTATGGGCTATCGCCTACCCCCGGTTGGCACCGATACCGGAGCCATGATCATCTTCAACAATCCCCATGACGTGAAATTCGTCGATGCCTTCGGCGACACCCTGGCCATCATCCTGGGCGCCATGTTCCGCGGCCAGCCCGATGGCAGCATGGACTTCCAGGGCGAAGTGAAGACCGCCGGCGCCAACGGGAGCTGGAAGCGCACCGAAGCCGGCGGCCATATCTGGTACGACGGCCAGGGCACCTGGGTCGTGGACGGCCACTTCTTCCAGGAATCCGATTCCGCCGGCACCCACAAGTCTTTCCCGGGCCAGCTGTGCGCCCGTGCCGGTAAGGCGGACTTCAGTGGCAATGTCGACGGCGTCAAGGGCACCATGAAGGGTTGGATCGCGCAAGATAAGAGCGGTAGCGGCTTCGTGGCCAACCCCGTCCAGCCGGTTTGCGACCCGGCCAAAGGACCGTGCAATACCCAACCCGTTTGCGACCCGGCCAAGGGGCCTTGCGGTACCCAGCCGGTCTGCGATCCCGCCAAAGGGCCCTGCGTCACCAACCCCGTGAACTCCTTCGGGAAGACCTTCATGGCGGGTTCCGCCAGCTTCCTCAAGGCAGTGGAGAACATGGGTCTGGAATCCCATGAGTACATCCACGTCTCGATGGGCGGCAAGGTATTCCGCGCGAAGTACGACACCACGCATATCTTCAATGCCGCCTTCCCGTGGTGCGGGCAGGTCGTGATCAAGGTGGAAGCGATTCCGGCCAAGGATGAAACGGCGGCCGCCAAAGCCGCCTATGCCGCCGACTCGGCCGCTGTCATGCAAATCCCTTCGACCGCCCTCGTAATCGCGATGGAAGATCAATTCACCCCCGGGCTTCCGAACCGCCTGGAAAAGGCCCGCGACGCCCAGGGCGATGTGCATGTGAACGTCTTCGTGGTTGAATTCCGGCCGACGCCCCCCGACTACGGCAAGGCAGGCATGACTTGCGCCATCGGCGGAGTCGTCGTGCAGCCCTGCGATCCTGCCAAGCAGGTTTGCAACAACCCCGTGGACACGAACAAGGTATGCGACCCGACCAAGCAGACCTGCGCTGTGCCCTGCGACCCCGCGAAGCAGACCTGCCCAGTACCGGTTTGCGATCCCGCCAAGGGCCCCTGCAACAATCCTCCCGTCACCGGCTTCCAGCCCATGCTCTACATGGGGACCATGGATATACTGAAATCTGCTTTGGCCACCTCGACCAACAAGGGATCGCTTGTCAAGGACAGCACGATGACTGTTGCAGCAAAGATCGACCTGAACGCCGCCTCAATGATGGTCGACAGCGGATCCAAATCCATTGTCATCAAGGATGCGGCCGGCACCGGAGCGTACTTTGTGCTCAGCGATCGCGCCGACCACAACAAATTGCTCATTCTTGACGGTGCCCCAGCAATCTTTTCCCGTCCCGCGGGCACTGCAAACCCGAACCCGAATCCCGTGGACACCACCAAGCCTCCCGTTGTCAGTGATACTACCAAGCCTTCGCCCTACAAAGGCACCCTGGATAATCTGAAGAACCTGCTCGCGGCCAAGGGCAACAAGGTGGTGGTAGGAACACCCCAGGGCCCTGTCCCGGCCATGGTGAATCCCGCCTCGCTCAAGAGCGACGGTGTCATCACCACTGCGGTGGATGCCAACAATGCCGCCCGGATCTACGTATTCATCGGTGACAAGTCTGATCCCACCAAGCCCGCGATTGCTCCGGATGGCAGCATCATCGTGGCTGAGAAACCTGCCACGGCCGGTCCGTAGCGGTCAGCGCCTCATGCTTTTCAGGCCCCGGGGTTTATATCCCGGGGCCTTTTTGTTGGTGCCTCCGGAAGGGCCACAAACCACAAGGCGAAAATCCTCTACGAGGCTAACCGGAGGAATCGCCGGACCGATGACCTGGAATCACACACCCGGCGGACGTGCCGGGCGAGCGGGTGATGGTAAGCATAACGCGTTGCTTGGAAGAGAAGCTAAAACTGAAGGTGAATCGGGAGGAAAGCGCCACTAATGGGAGGGGTCCCTGGTGGAACGGCGGGGGAATCCCGTCTCCTACCCGGTATATGCCCGGCCCACGATTCCCGCAATCTGGCCATCCCATGAGGGGCCATGGTATCCTTTGCGCGGAGGCCCCATGGAGACCCCTTTCCGCCTTTCCGATCACGATCCCGAAGCCCGTCTGCAGAAGCTCGATGCGTCCCAGGCCGAGGCTCTGGAAAAAGCCTTGGAAGCCTTAGGGCCTGCGGGAGAGGCCCGGGAGATGGCGCTGTTCCTGTTGCCTATGGCCGAGGCCGGCCTCACTGCCGCGCAGCTGCATCGACTTGTAACGAAGATCCCCGCGGGATACGCCCTCGATCATCGGGAGATGTTCTATGACTTCCGCCTCGATCGTTGGATCAAGCATCTCGAACCCCCCAGCCTGGCCGAGTGCCTCGAGGAATACCTTCACAACGCGGAAACCCCGGCCCAGGGCCTGGCCTACGTCCGCAAAGTGTGGGAGGATTTCCTACGCCGCCACGGCGCAGGATGACGAATCGCGGGGAGTTGCGCAGCAACTCAATAGCGACGAGCCGGAAGTTTTGTAAATCGTGAGGAGCGGGGAGTTGCGCAGCAACTCAATAGCGACGAGCCTAGAACGGGATGTTCCAGGCCAGGGCCAGGGAACCGTCTGGACCCGGAACCACGGCGAACTTGCTCGGCGAATCGAAATCGGAAAGCGAAGCGTCTACCATCCCGTCCAGTACCGCATATACGTAGAATAGGGCCATGCCCCAGAAATATTGGTTCCGACGCTTGCGGAACAAGGTCTGGTCCTTCTTGATCTCGCTCAATTCCGTGGCGCCGGAAGCGTTCTCCCGCAGGGCCACATCGTAACGGCGCTTGAGTACATCCACCATCTCTTGCCGCGACCAAGCCGAAACCACGCTGGCCCCGAGCGTCATCCACAACATCCCGAATTTTCCGTATCTGTGGTTGTACAATTGCCCGCCGCCCGGGAACGCCAGTCCGTACCACATGGCGCGCTTAACCGAGCGGTTTTCGATTTCACGATGGCGGCTGAGCCAGGCGATCTCGGCCGCATCCAGCATGCCATAGACATGCATGCCTATGGCCCAGGCCAATTGCGAATTGGCGAGATCCTGTTGCTGGGTGGCGAGGCGCGATCGATCCCGCGCGAAGGCCACCTGCTTACGGCGAAGGCCTTCCAATGTCGCCGCGCTGTCGGGCTCCAGGGATTCCCGCAAGAAGAGAAGATCGGCTTCATCCAAAGCTTCGTCGGCCTGGTCGCGCCAATGGGGTATGTCCACCGCGTTGGAGTAGATGGCCAATCCCGCCAGCAAGGTTTCCAGTCCGATCAGGAAGCCGCCGCGCACGGGATGCTTGCCGTAGATCTGTCCGCCGCCGGGAACCAGCGCCGAGAGGCCGATGGTAGTAGGGTAGGAGAGAGGATGATCGGGACCGCCCCAATCGCGCAGGGGCAGGGTATCGATTTCGGGAATCCCGCTATGGCCTTGGGCCCGGACGTCCGGGGCGAGGGCGATCCACGCCAGTCCCGCCGCGATTGCGGTGCTTTTTACCATCCTTGCGAGCATGCTTAGGTCACCGGTGGGAAAGGTACAAAGATAGGCCGGATTCCGATGCCGGCGGCCCGCATGCGGGACATTTCCTGTCCCTCGGGCTAGGGTATATTTCTTCCATGCGAATCGGGATCATCAATATCGGGGATGAATTGCTGGGTGGGAAGATCCTCAACTCCAACCAGTTCGACCTGGCCCGTTTGCTCGCTCCCCTGGGGCATGCCATCGTATTCAATCTCGTCATCGGCGATGACGAGGCGCATATAGCCAAAGCTCTGGACTGGGCCTTGAGCGCCGCGGCTCCGGCCTCGCCGGAACTTCTCATCCTCACCGGGGGCCTCGGGCCCACCGCCGACGATCTCACCCGGTCCGCCGTAGCCGCCTGGCTCAGGCGCCCCCTTACGGAAAATCCGGACGCCCTCGACTGGCTCGGCGTTTTTCTGGGCCGCCCCGAAGCTGCCCTCGCCCCCGGCCAACGCGGCCAAGCCGCCGTTCCCGACGGAACACGTCCGTTACGTAACCCGGCGGGTACTGCCTGCGGTTTCACCTTCGAGGCCCAAGGGGTTCCCGTCTTCGCCTTTCCCGGGGTGCCCGCGGAATTGGATGCCATGGCCCGCGCCCATGTGCTGCCCATGCTCGCTTCCGATTCCGTCCTGCTGGAAAAATCGGCCTGGACCTGGGGCTGGTCCGAGAGCGCCCAGCGCGAGGCCTTCGCCGGCTCGGCCTTGCCCGCCGGCTTCCGGTTCTCCAGCCTGCCCAACGAGCGGGGCGTACACATCAGCCTTTCCATCTTCTCTCCCGCGTCCCAACGCGCATCCCGCGAGGCCGAGCTCGCAACCTTATGGACATCCCTGCTCACCGCCATTCCCAAGGAATCCCTGGTCGATGCGGAGGGTGATGCGCTGCCCCAAACCGTGGTGAAGGCATTGCTCGCCAAGGGCGCTACCGTTTCCGTAGCCGAGTCCTGCACCGGAGGCGCCTTGGGATTCCTCCTCACCGAAATGCCGGGCAGCTCCGGCATATTCCGTCAGGGCTACCTTACTTATTCCAATCAGGCCAAGATTGATTTGCTCGGCGTCGATCCGGAAATCCTACGCACGCATGGCGCGGTTTCCGAAGCCACCGCCCTGGCCATGGCCAAAGGCTGCTTGACCAAGTCAGGAGCCACATACGCCGCGGCCATCACCGGCATCGCGGGTCCTGACGGCGGTACCGCTGAAAAGCCGGTGGGGACCGTATGGATTGCCGTTGCCAGCGGCGAGGGGGCCTTCGCGCGTCTCGTAAACCTTCGCGGAACCCGCGCGGTGATCCGCTGGCGGTCTGCCTATTGGGCCCTCAATCAACTCAGGCTTATGATTTCGGGGCAGATACAGTGACGATCACACTATTCAAAAATGCCCTTGCTCAAATGAGCAGTATGTTTTATAATTACCCCCAACAGTCCCTCACAAGGAGTCTCTGATGTCCGCTAAGAAAACCACCACCCCTCCCGTTTCCGAGGAAGCCGCCAACAAGAAAAGGGCTTTGGACGCCGCCGTGGCGCAGATCGAGAAGAACCACGGCAAAGGTTCCATCATGACCTTGGGCAGCCAGGAGTCGATGGATATCCCAGTCATCAGCACCGGCTGCATCCAGCTGGACATGGCCTTGGGCATCGGCGGATTACCCAAGGGACGCGTTGTCGAGATCTTTGGACCGGAATCTTCCGGTAAGACCACCCTCACCTTGCATGCCATCGCCGAATGCCAACGGGCCGGCGGCGTTGCGGCCTTCATCGATGCCGAGCATGCCTTCGACGCCCAGTATGCCCGCAAGCTGGGCGTGGACATCGATAATCTTCTGGTCTCCCAGCCCGATACCGGCGAACAGGCCCTGGACATCTGCGAGACCCTGGTCCGTAGCGGCGCCATCGAACTCATCGTAGTGGACTCGGTGGCGGCCCTGGTGCCCGCCGCGGAAATCAATGGTGAGATGGGTGATTCCCACATGGGCTTGCAGGCCCGACTCATGTCCCAGGCCCTGCGCAAGCTCACTGGTATCCTCAGCCGTTCGCACTGCTGCCTCATCTTCATCAATCAGTTGCGTATGAAGATCGGCGTCATGTTCGGCAATCCGGAAACCACTACCGGCGGCAATGCCCTCAAGTTCTACGCCTCCGTGCGTTTGGACATCCGCAAAATCGCGTCCCTCAAGGAAGGCGAAGAGGTGATCGGCAACCGCACCAAGGTAAAGGTGGTCAAGAACAAGGTGGCTGCGCCATTCAAACAATGCGAGTTCGATATCCTGTACGGCATCGGCATTTCCCGCGAGGGCAGTATTCTGGATCTCGCCACGGAAATGGAGATCGTGCAGAAGAGTGGTACCTGGTTCTCTTACGGGAAAGATCGCCTTGGCCAAGGCCGGGAAAAGGCCCGGGACTTCCTCAAGGAAAACCGCGCCCTCTCCGAGGAAATCGAAGGCAAGATCCGGCAGACGCTGGCAACCGGTCAGGCCGATACCAAGGCCGGCAAAGGTATCTCCGCCGGGAACGACGAGTCCTGGGACAATATCGAAATCACCGCTCCAGCCGAGTGATCTCATCGGCAACGCCCCGGTCTCTCCGGGCGGGGTCGGGTTTATGAAAAACTGAAGGGAGGCGCCTCACTGCTCGATGGCCTCCTTTCATATGGCCGGCGGCCTTGGTTTCGGGATTTCCCGGAGCCGTCTGGGCCGCCGGTTCCCATTTACGAAACCGCTTTCAAATCCGTGTTATGCCTGACTTTAGCTTTGGGCACCGGAACGGGCTCGCAAGGGTCAAACCCCAGTAAATACGGGGATTATTCCGGTTTTTTACGCGGATGGTCGGGCTACTTCGGATTGCCGAATTATATAATTTACGGTAACCAATCTCCCGTCACCTTGAGTCCGAACCGCATGCGCAAAACCTTACGCTTCCCCACTTTCCTTCTTTCCCTCCTGTTGGGGTCGCCTGCCTGTTGGGCTTCCGCTGAAGACGATATCGTACGGCCTTTGCTGACCCAAGCCGTGGAGAACCAGTTCCACGGGCGTTACCAGGCCACCCTGGTCATGATCCACGACAATTTCACCGACGGTAAGGATTCCCTCGCGGGTTGGGCCGAATTCGCCGACGACCTGGGTGAGCGGAAGTTGTGCCTGGCGGGCGCACGAAAGTCATTCGAATACAAGAGCCTGAATTTCGGCAAGGAACAATGGATCACGGACGATGCTAGCCATCGCGTGCGCCGCATCGCGAACCGCCAGTGGAAGAAGGGCGTATTCGGGACTTTGCTTACCTATGAAGACATGCTCAAGCTGCCGGCCGATTTCTTCCTGGAGTACTCATCCTGCAAGAGCTTGCGCATCACCGACTCCACCTACCAGGTGAGCATGTTGCTCAAGCCCATCTACCAGTCGTTCTATAGCCGCTTGGATGTGGTGCTGGCGAAGCATCCGGTTCTGGTCAAGAACATGGTCTTCTACGGCACCCATGGGGAACGGCTCAAGTCCATGGAAGTGAAGGGCTACAAGGAGATGGAAGGCAAGTGGCTCGCGACGGATCTCGGTTTGGCCGACAGCGATTCGCTTTCGAGCCTACGTATGTGCTTCAAGAATTTCTCCTTCACCGAATCCCCCCAGGCCCGCAAGGAGCGCGCGCGCTCCACCTTGCTGGCAAAATACCCTCTCGTTCTTCCCAACGGCACCGAAGGCGCCGCAGGCGAGGAAATCCCCGATGAGGGCTCCAACGAAGTCAATAATTAGCGGGTGAGATTCACAGGTAGCGCCACGCAGGCGATACCGGGGGCTTAGATCTTCAAGACGTGGATGTTCCATTGCCAATCGGCGATGATCATTATGGATTTGGCGATGTCCCCGGATGGAACCTGATCGTGCAGGGTCCAGTATCCCAGGCTCAGGTCGAGCCCCCGCCGATGATTGGCGGGATTCTGCCCCAGGCGGAAGCCCGTTATACCGGCGGAAACCAGGTTTCGCTTGATACTGGTATGATCCGTGCTCCAGTACTGGTCGCGTACCGCCAAGCCGACGAAAGAGACTTTGCTGAAGATGGTCATGGGGCGCAGGTCCAGGGAGATTTGCGCTGATAGATTATTCACGCGATCCCGGGTCTTGATCAGGAAACCATCCCCGTATTCGAACACGTAATTCTTGCCCACGGCATCGATGTCCCATAGCGCGCGGGAAGCCGAGAAGAACAATTGCGAAGGCCCCGCATCGAAGGTGAGATTGCCCTGGTAGGTGAAGATGTCCGCACCGCTCAGTTGCTTGTCCGCGGAGTAGATGTTGGCCGGCAGGTACAGGGACTTCTCCACCGTTTCGGAATCCTTGCGCGCAAATGCCACCATGGAGCCATGGAACATGAGGCGGTTGTAACTGAGACCGAACTCCAGCCAGCGGATGGGTTTTAGGTTGACCGTTGTCCCCAGATCCGAAGTGAACGGGGAAATGTTGATGTTGGCGGCCGTCTCAAAATAGGTGTCCCGAAAAATGCCGTTCGCGGAGGCCGCGATGGGTTCGATCCAGCCGACCTGGAAATGGTACAGACCGTTGGTGAGGACGTAATCATACCCGGCCGGGCTGCCGGTCATGTTGATCTGATTGACGAAGTACGGACCGAATTGCAGGGGTTTGACGGTATCGGCCGATGCCCAGGCATAGCAGGTCAGGGCCAAGGCGGCTACACGCATATTTACTGAAAGACGGGGTGGGAGACTCAAGATCCCTCGCGATTGCTTAGGGGCAAATCTAAATTATTCGGCGCTCCACGTTAACCGAGGGCTATTCGGCTTCGGGTCCCGCGGTTCTATTCTTATATTTTAGGCCGTCTTGAGCCAACTTTCCAGGAGGGAATGCATGAACACCAAGCTATCCGGCCAAACGCCAGCGCAAGCGGGAAAGGTCCCCGGGGAAACCGGAGGTCGTTCTTCGCGGAGGCCTGCCTTTGCCTGGAAGGCTACGTTGGCGGCGGGCTGCCTGGCCCTATTGGCCGCATGCGCCTCCCCGTATACCCGTCCGTTGGTCTCCCGCGGTCTGCCCGCCGAGGAGCGTAAGGACTATATCATCCAGAACGGCTTCGGCATCCCGGAGAATATCAAGCAGGCCTTCCTGGAAGGCTTCGTCGAAGTGGGTATGGCCCGGGAAATGGTCTTCCAATTATACGGTGCCCCGGATCGTACCACGGGCGGCGATACCAACTGGGAATATGTGAACAATAAGGGCAATCTCATTACCGGTATCACCTTCAAGGCGGACAAGGTCGAGAAGGTATACGGAGATCCCAAGGGCGGCAGCACCGGGGAATCCAAAGCCGTTCCCTGACCGCTCGTGATAACCCCTCCCCGCGCCGGCCAGGCTAAGGATTCCGGTCCGGAAGACAGGGACCCTAATCCCCCGGATTGGGACAAAATCCACGCCGATTACCCCGTTAATCAGAACCTGATTTGGATGAACAATTGCGGGACCACTCCGGTGGGCGATCCCGTGCGCAAGGCCATGGGCGCTTGGTTGGAAGAGTACGGCCGCAAAGGCGGCGCTACCGAAGTCTATTCCTATCCCGGCATCCGATCGTCCATCCAAAGGCGTCTGGAGGGTCTGCTCGGGGCCCTACCGGGTGAATTGGCCCTCATCCATCATACCTCCGAGGGAATGAACTTCATTTCCCATGGCGTTTCCCTGGATGCGGGCGATGAGATTCTCATCCTGGAGAACGAATACCCCAGCAATGTTTATCCATGGGAACATTGGCGCGAAAGGAACGTACGCGTGCATGCCGTGCCCATGGCCGATACTCCCGAAGCCTTCCTGGAAGGGTTACGAGCGGCCTGGGGACCACGAACCCGCCTGGTGACGCTCTCCGCCGTGCATTGGTGCACGGGGATGCCGTTGCCTTTGGTGGAGATTGGACGACTTTGCGCGGAGCGGGGCGCAGCCTGGGTGGTCGACGGCGCCCAGGGGGTGGGTCTACTCGAGCTGGACGTGAAAGCGGCGGCAATCCATTACATGTCTTTTCCGGCGTGGAAGTGGCTATTGGGCCCGGTCGGACTGGGGGTCTTGTATGTGGCTCGGGAGCATCTGGAATCCCTGCGGCCCATTTTCAAAGGCACCGAGTCCGTTCCCGGGGATCAGGATTACCTGCCTTATAAGCATACCTGGAAACCCACCGCGGACCGGTTCGGTATTTCCACGGGCAGCTTGAATGACTGGGTGTATTTCGATGCCAGCTTGGCGTACCTGCAGGGCATCGGTTTCGCGCGCGTCCGTGAGCGCATCCGTCACCTGTCGACCCGGCTCTCCGACGGATTGCGGACCGCCGGGTTCGCGGTCCATTCCGATGCCCATCCCGCGCATGCCAGCGGCATCGTCGCGGTATCGCGCCCCGGCCTGGATCCGGCGGCCGCGGTTAAGACCCTCAAGGAAAAGCATATCATCGCCGCGGTCCGCCTGGGGCGCATCCGCCTGGCGCCCCACGTTTACATTTCGGAAAAGCAGATCGATACCGTCGTGGACACCCTGGCGGCGTTGTGAGCGCGGGCCCCCGCGCGGAGAACGTCCGGGCTGCGGCCGAAGCATTGTCGGCCTGGTTCGCCGCCAATCAACGGGAGCTGCCCTGGCGCAGGCCCTATGCGGGGTCCGGGTTTGCCGGGGGCATGCTGGCCGAAGCCCCCGCGCAGAGCGGGGCCTCGGCTACTACGGCAATCAAGACGCCCCCGCGCCGCGATCCCTACCGCACCTGGATTTCCGAAATCATGCTGCAGCAAACCCAGGTCGCCACCGTCATCGGCTATTTCAACCGGTGGATGGAGCGATTCCCGGACGTGGACTCCCTGGCGCGGGCCCAGGAATCCGAGGTACTGGAAGCCTGGGCCGGACTGGGCTATTATTCCCGCGCCCGTAACGTACTGGTTACTGCGCGCGAGGTTTCCGCCCGCGGCGGATTCCCATCGTCCCGGGAAGAATTGCTGGGGCTCAAGGGTATCGGCGAGTATACCGCGGGCGCCATCGCCAGCCTGGCATTCGATCTTCCCGAGCCCATCCTCGACGGCAACCTGGTGCGGGTGTTCAGCCGCGTTTACGGGATGGACTTCCTTCCGGACGCCAAGGAGCAGAAGGCTGCGTATTGGGATATTGCGCGCGCGTGGGCCTTGGCCCATAAGCCCGGCCTGGTCAACGAAGGACTCATGGAACTCGGGGCCTTGGTCTGTTCTCCGCGCAACCCGGCCTGCGATGCCTGTCCCCTCGCGGCTTTCTGTTCCGCGCGGGCCGCGGGCAGCCAGGATCGCCTGCCGCCCGCCAAGGCGCGCAAGCAATCCGTGGACGTGGAAGGCTACGTGGTGGCCGCTTTCCGCTCGGGGGCCGCGGGCCTGGAAGTCTTGCTCTATACTCCCGGCAAGGAAGAACGGCTAGCCGGCCTGCTCACCTTTCCCATCTTCGACGCGGGGGATTTGCCCGGGTTGCGCATGGCCTGGAAATCCGCGCTTCCCGGGCTCGCTTCCGCGGCCCTGCGGCCGCGCACGGCCATCATCTCCCACGGTATCACGCATCATCGCTATCGGCTGCGCGTGGCGGAAGCGCGCCTGGGCGCGCGGGAAGGCGGCGCGGATCTGCCCGCCGGCTATACCTGGGCCCCGGCCGGAGAGATGCATCGATTACTGGTGAGTTCCCTGCCGCGCAAGGTATGGGAGGCTTTGGGGCCGATCGCGGGCTAGACCAAGCCCGCCGGCTTCAGGGATTCGCGGCGATGGTGTCGGGGGGAGCGACCGGCTGCTTGGCCAGGCTGCAACAGCGGAATCCGATCACGCGGTTGGAATAGAATGGACGGGCCGGCCGGGTCCCCAGAACAGTGTTAGCGTACTGGAAGGAAATCTCGTAACGGCCCCCGCTCTGCCGCACCTGCCATTGCCCGTTGCTGGCTTCCCGTTGAAAAATTTTCGCCAGGCCCGCTTGCGAGGTATCACGCATCTCCGTCGCATCTAGGATATCCGGGATAGTGTCGGTAGGATTGCCAACACGCTCAAAGGTAACGAGTGCCAGGGAAAGCGTCGTCAGCCGCGCTGATATTGGTTTTTTGCCTTTGAAGGTCGTATCCTCCGGCGTGATCGGGATACGATCGGCATCCTTTTTCCCCTTGAGGAATACCATTAGCCTGGTACTGTCCTTGGAATCGGGTATCAGATCGGTGATGTCCTCGGGTTTTAAGTTGCCAGGCAAATCGATGCAGCGATGCCCTTCGAGGCCGGACCCGTAGATCACCGCGATTTTCGGCTTGTCAATGGACCTGCAATCTTCGCGGTACTTCGGGCGCACTTGTTGGGGGAAATCGCGATTGGAGCAGCGCGCCAGGTTCTGGGTAAGCGCCAATTGGGGTTGGGTGGTCTTGAGGTAGTTCCCGCCGCGGATGGAGTGGGTCGCCCTGCCCGTGGAATCGGCAAAGGTAAATCCATGCTGGAGGGTATCCGACCCGACCATGGTATCGTAGGCCTTGGCTACGTAAGGATCACGAACCCATTCCGACAAGTTGCCGGCCATGTCGTATACGCCTTCGGTGGTAAGGCACACCGCGTTGCGCAACGCGAAATTCATGGCCATGGCGGAATCGTTGGTTCCCTGGTTGCAACTGGTCTGCAGGATGGATGGATTCTTCCCCTCGGATTGGATGCCGTGCAAGAGCGCGGTCGAATCGGATACCGGGCCTTCGCAGGCCCTTTCCCATTCCACCTCGGAACATAGCCGCGATTGGAACGAGGTGTCGCTGACCATTTCCTCGCAAGCCTTTTCGGCTTGCTCATAGCTGGCATTGCTGACGAAGCGCTTGCCGGTGGAATCCCGATGCTCATAGGGCTCGATGCAGTACGGCCCCATGGTGACGGAACGGGCCGCGTGCTCGTCCTCCTGGCTCGCCGCCGCCCCGTCCCCCAATTTGAAAGTGCCGCGGGGCATGGGAACCAAACCCGGGGGGCAAACCAAAACGCTGTCCAAATCGGTGAACATGATCTTTTTGGTTGCCACACTCAAAGTGTCCGCTAGGGATAGGAAGCCGGAACTGTCTTCGGCATGGACCTGAAGCAGGAAGCGGGTACCAGGCGGCAGGAAACGTTCCCGCACGTGGATGACGGAATCGCGGGCCAGCACGGTATCGACGACAATGGTGGTATCCTGGCGATCCAGACTGGTGGTTTTTTCCCCGGCAGCGCGGAGCAGGATGCGCGTGAACCGGTAATTGCGTATGTGCACGTTCGGCTTCCCCGCCTGGCTCAGCTTGCCGTCGGCATCGGCCAGGGTATCGGTCGACGCCGACCAGCGCACCAGAAAGCCATTGGTGGTGAGCGAATCCACGAAGAGTTTGGGCTGGGAAGGCTGGGTGATATCCGTAGTATGCAAAGTCGCTTTTTCCATGAAATCGGAATTGCGGTTTCCGGCGCTGTCGATGGCGAACAATTGCACCTTCAAGGTATCCTGCGGAAGCAGGTTGGCTATCTCCAGATGCATGCTGTCATCCAGGATGGGGCTGGTGCGCTTCGCCGAGCGGTGTTGGTCCGGGAGGAAGTAGAACACCTTGGTAGGAATGGAGTCCACTATGGCGATGGAATCGCGCACCAGCGACGTCTTATCCTCGCTGCCCACGGTGTACTTCACCAGCTTGGGATTGAACTCCTTCAATTGGCTGCGCAACTTGCTGCCGCCCAGGCTGATCTCGAAGCGATAACCCGCGATAATGCCCGTATCCAAGGAAGGATCGAAAAAGCTTATCCGGTCGGTAGGACGTTCCCAGGCGATAGCGATGCCATGGGGAAGGGGCCGGAAATCGGGATGGAAAAGATCCGGCGGCTGTTTGTCCGTGGTTTGGAAATAGCTGAAGATGGGGGAGCCCGGAGTAACGCCGCCGCCATATACCGGCACCAGCCCGAACACCAGGTTACCTGTGCCCTCCTCTTCGCGTCCCGTCGAATCAATCACGAATATCTTCGTCCCATCCTTCATCAGCGAGTCCTGCTTGAATCCGGATTTGCCGAAGATGAAAACGATGCTGTCCGTAGGGGAGTGCAAGTTGGCGATGATGCTGGCGAGCTCCGGCCGGTCCTTGACGTAGTTCCAATGGGCCTTGCCCGCGGGAGCCTGCTTATCAGCGGTATCCAGGTAGATGCGGTACCCGATGAGCTTGGTGGTGTCCTCGGGCCGGCCCCATACCAGGTGGTATTTGCGCGTTTTCTGGCACTCTTCCTTGCTCGCGAAGGGTGTGGTTCCGTCGCAGAAGGGGTGGTTGGTAGCCGTGGTATCGGCGCGGAAGAAAACGGGACTGCGCAGGTAGGCGTAATTTACACGCTCCGGGTCCTGGCTGCAGCCCAGGAAAAAGGCGATGAAGAGGCCCAGTGGCGCCCAGACGGCACTGGATTTACCTAAGCGCATAGCCCAGGTAAGATATAAAGAATGGGGATCGCGGCACTCCATGGGGCGGGCTCATTGTCTCAAAAAACCAGGGGAAATAGGAAGGCCTCCCGGTGGGGAGGCCTTTACCTTAAATGAACGATACTTGGACGATGACCGGAATCGGGGCCGAAGGCCCTTAGGCGGCAGCGACCGCGGCTGCGGCGGCTGCTTTTGCGGCGATCACGGCGGCGGTATAAACGCTGACCTTCTGGCGGTCCTTGCCGTAGCGCTCGAACTTCACCACGCCCTCAATCAGGGAAAAGATGGTGTAGTCACGGCCGATGCCGACGTTATTGCCCGGATGCCAGCGTGTGCCCTTCTGGCGCAGGATGATATTGCCGGGAATGACCTTCTCTCCGCCGAACTTCTTAACGCCGCGGTACTTCGGATTCGAATCGCGTCCGTTGCGAGTGCTACCAAGACCTTTTTTGTGTGCCATGTCTGTATTCCCTTGCTTCGCTTATTTCTTCGCGGCCGCGGCGACCTTCTGGGCGCGCGTCAGCGGAACGTTCTGGACCTTTTGCGCAGCCAGGGCCTTGATGCGGGCGCGGGCGCGGACTTTGGCTTTCTCGTCAACGGCCGACTTGTCGGCACCCGAGGAGATTTCGGTGACCAACACTTCAGTGTGCAACTGGCGATGACCGACCGTGCGGCGATAGCGCTTGCGCTGCTTACGCTTGAAGGAGATGACCTTGTCGCCCTTGCCCTGATCGAGCACTTCCAGTTTCACGGCCGCGCCGGAAACCAGGGGAGCGCCGACCACGATGGTAGCGCCGTTGGCGAACAACAGGACATTGGAAATGGTGACGACATCCCCGACCTTGGCGTCCATTTTCGGGACCTTAAGGGTCTCCCCGACGGTGATTTTATGTTGGAATCCACCGCATTCGATGACTGAGTACATGGGCGTCCTTTATCTCACTCTACTGAAAATTTGCCCGGGCGGAAATTCCGGTCCGGAAGGCGCATTAATTTATCAAAACCACCGGGAAATTTAAAGGGGAATGGGCTGAATCCCCCGTCGCAAGCCGGCCCGGGGCCGTGAATTGCGCGATTTCAGCGGGGAAGGCGGCCCTTAATGCCTTGGACTTTGGCCTGGTAAGCCCGGTTCGCCTCGAATTCGGCAAGGTAGGCATTGGCCGACTTAAGCAGGTTGATGCGGCTGGCCGGGGTTTTTTGGGCTTCGAAGGTGGCCGCGTCCGACTGCCAAAGCAGGTACATCTGCTGTTCATGGAACAGATTGGGATGCATGAATTCGGGGCGGGACGATTGCAAAGCGACCAAATCGGCCCGGGCCTCCGGGGCGCCGGGATTCCGCATCAGCACGAGTTGGCATTTGAGCAGGCGCAGGTCGGGCGAGTTGGGCCGTTTGGACAGGAGGGCCGTCAGCTTTTCGAAGGCAGCGGGATCTTCCGACCGGACCAGGGACTGGGCCTGGACAAAATCCTCTTTGGCGGATTCGCCCCCGGCAGTGAATGCCTCTTCCGCCGTCTGGGTCGCCGCTTCCAATTCCGCGGCCGCCTCCAAATGCCTTCCATCTGCCCCGGCCATGGGTTCCGAGGCGCGCAAGGACTCGCCGGATTTGGCATGGTCGGCTGGTTTGGATCCTGCCTTCGCGCCCGCCTGAACCGGCTTCCCGGGCTTGGTGGGCGGCTTGGCGGTTTCCAGCGCTTCCAGGGTTTCCCGCGCGGGATCATGCGCGGGTTCATGCGCCGAGGGTAACTGATGAGTTACGGGGGCGGGATGCGCTTGCGCGGTCCGCGGGACGACGGACGAGAGAGGGGAGGGTTTACCGGGAGCGAGGCTGGAATGCCGGGGGCTCAGCCACCACGCCGCGCCCATGGCCATAAGGAGCAAGCCGGCGGCCGCTCCCGCGTAAACGACGGGAGCGCGCTTCTTGATGGGGAAGGGCATGGCGCGCAACATATCCGAGGTGCGCGGCATGGCCTGCTGCGGAAGGGTACCGCTCGACGAGGCTACCGCCTTCGCTTTCTGACCCGCGTCCACGGGGATCATCAACTCCGGATGCGCCAGCTTCTTCCCGAGGGCGATAAGCACATCGTTTACCGAGCGACCGCCGGAAAGCGAATGGAAAACCTCTTCCATTTCCGGCCGCATGGAAGCGGCTTCCGGGTACTGGTAGGGCTGCTCGGAAAGCGGCAGGGAGAAATCGTGGTATACCATGCATTTCCGCAAGATGCCCGAGGCGTACGGATGGGCCGATGCGATGTCGAGATGGCATTGGGAATAGACTTCCGGATCCAGGATTTTGACGATTATCTGCGGGGAGGTCTCCCCGTAGAACGGCAGGCGGCCCGTGAGAAGCTGGTAATACAGGACGCCGATGGCGTGGATATCATGTTGGGTCTCGCGGAAGTCCCGCCAGAAATCCTGGTACTGCGCCTTCTGCTCCGGGCTGTTGGCCTTTTGCAGGCGCGCCTTTCCCATGTAAGGGATGGTGCCCACCAGATTCTGATCCATGGTCACGTTTTCGGTGAGCGCGGTCTTGGCGGTGCCGAAATCGATCAGCACCAGGCGGCCCTTCTCGTTGCCTTTAACCCCGAGTATCAGGTTGCCGGGTGAGATGTCGCGATGGGCCACGCCGAAGATTTCCCGATCGGGAAGGTGCACGTTGGCTCGGTGGGCGTACTCCATGGGGTACAAAGCCGATAGGATGAGGGCCGAAGCCGTCACGGGGTCAAGCAGATCCTGCCAGGCGCATCCCAGCTCTACTTGCCGTTGCCCTACCAGATCGAGCACGGCGCGCAGGCTGAATCCCTGGATATAATCCAGGATCATGTAGCGATGCCCGTGCTTGTCGCCCTGCCCGCGCAGGGTCACGATTTGCGGATGCTTGAGCCGGCTGAGGATGAGACCTTCTTCGAGGAAAGTCTTGAGATGCCGGCGCCGGGAACCCTCGTCCAGTCCGGAATCCTGGGAGACCTTGATGACGCGGTGTTCCTGGAGCTCGCCATCGAAGGCCAGGAAAGTGAGGCCATATCCGCCGCGGCCGATGAGCCTTTCGACTACGCACTTCTCGAAGCGCGTGCCGATCAACTGGTCCTGGGCGATCAGGGTCCTCTCCATGATATCAGGGGTCGTAGACTCCCGCCAGGGTGGTATCCTTGTAGCCGTTTTCCAGGTAGCTCACCTTGTAACGCTCGGCCAGGGTCTGCAGGTACTTCTTGAGGTTCTTACCGGCCTTGGCGGCCTTTTCCGAAACCAGGGCGCGGGCGATCTGGAGCTGGTAGCTCTCGAATTTACCGTCGTTACGTTCGGTGAGCAGCACCAGGTGCCAGCCCAGCGGAGTGCGGAACACGGGGGAAACCTGGCCTACCTTGAGCGCGCTGACCTGTTTCTTGAACTCGGGGTTGAAATCGCCGGGCAGGAAGCGCTGCAGGTCGCCGCCGTCCTTCTTTTCGGGGCCGTCGGAAACGTCCCTGGCCTTGAGCACGAAATGTGTGAGCAGCACGTCGATGGCGGTGTCTTGTAGCAGGGAAGCTCGGATCTTCTCGAGATCGGCCTTCTTCTTGGCGGCTTCGCCCGCGGAAGTTTCCTTGTCGACCATGAAGAGGATTTGGCAGGCGCGCAGGGAATCGTTGAAGGGGAAGGCCGCCTTATGGGCCATGAAGAAATCCTGCATTTCCTTGGGGGTGGGGCGGCTCACCGGGGTAACCTGCGTGTTAAGCAGCTTGTCCGCCTTGAGCTGGCGGGCCATCTTGAGCCGTAGTCCCGCTTCGGTATCGCCGGCCTGGGCCAGGGCCTTCTGGAAGGCCTTTTCGTCCGGGAAATTCGCCCGGAAGACTTGGGAAAGGGAGTCGATGGATTTCTCTTCGGCAACCACGTTCAAGCGTTTGGCCTCCAGGTCGAGCAACTCCTGACCGATGAGGTTGGTCGCGATCATGCGCTCCAGGTATTCCTTTTCGCCGGGCTGCATTTCCGTATTCGCATGCTTCACCTTGATCATCAGATCCACGAGCGTATCGATCTGGCGGCGGCGGATTTTGTTGGGGCCTACCGTAATGACCACGGAGGCGGCGGTCTTTCCCGCGGAAGTTTTGGCTGCTTTGGGGGCCTTTACGGCCTTCGCGGGCTTGGAGGCGGCGGGCTCGGTTTGAGCTGGGGCCGGGGCGGCTTCGCTGACGGCTGGGGCCGGGGCGGGTTCACTGGCGGCTGGGGCCGGGGCGGGTTCACTGGCGGCTGGGGCCGGGGCGGGTTCACTGGCGGCCGGGGCCGGAGCGTCAGCGGCTACCGCCAAACACACAGCGAGAAGTGTTACTATCGTCGAAAGGCGGTAGGCGAGGGGCATGGCGGACCTGGTGAGAAAGTGGAAAAAACCGTTAATTACAGATCTTTGACGAACTTATGCGCCTGAAAAATAGGAAAATGTGGGCGGAAAGGACCGGTTCCGAAGATTGGATTCTGATCTCATCATCGTAGGGGGCGGTATCAACGGCGCCTCCTTGGCCAGACTGGCCGCCTTCCAAGGCCTCTCGGTAAACTTGTTCGAAGCCGGCGATTTCGGCCGTGGCGCGAGCACCAATACCTCAAAATTGCTGCATGGCGGATTGCGCTACCTGGAAACCTTCGATTTCGGGCTGGTGCGGGACGCGGTCCGCGAGCGGGCTGCCTTGCTGGGTTTGGCTCCCCATTTGGTGGA
>JAHFCH010000112.1 GCA_023249635.1 Fibrobacterota bacterium | reverse complement strand
AACGCCGCCTGCTGGCCCGCATCCACCGCTATACCCTCGCGAGCCTCCGCCGCGAGATCGAACCGGTCTCATCCGCCGATTATATCCGTTTCCTTTTCTCCTGGCAGGGTTTGGACACGGGCGTACCCGCGGGCACGGTCGACCCTGCCAAACCCTCGGGTCCCGAAGGCGTGGAAGCCGTGCTCTCCCGTCTGGAAGGTTTCGAAGCCCCCTGTGCGGCCTGGGAAAGCGAAATCCTGCCCGCGCGCCTGGCGCGCTACGAACCGGCCTGGCTCGATCTCCAATCGCTTTCCGGCGACATGATCTGGGGCCGGGCACGTCCCGGCATGCAACCGCAAGGCGTAGAAGGCCGCAAGCCCGGTCCGGTCAAGGCCACTCCCATTGCCTTCCTGGGGCGCGAGCGGTTGGGCATCTGGCTCTCCGTGGCCGACGTGGATGGACGGGAAGCGAACGATCCGGAAGGTCCCGCGGCCATCAGGGTATTGGAACATCTGCGGCGACGGGGCGCCTGTTTCTGGCGCGATATCCTCTGGGATACCGGTTTGACGGCGACCGAGGCGCGTGAAGCGATCGCCGAGCTCGTCTCCCTGGGTTGGCTCACCTCGGACGGATTCCGCGGACTGCGCTCTTTGCTCGCGGGCTCCGACAAGAGCCCGGGGTTGGAACGTTCCGGACGATGGTCCTTGCTGCGCAACGCAGCGGAAGAGGCCGCGCAGGCCGAGCCTGCGCGCCGAATCGGCGCGGAAGCCGCGCGCCGAAACGGAGTCGCCGCCAAAGGCATCCGCCCGGAAGGCGCCGAGGCCATCGCCCGGGTCTTGCTCCGGCGCTACGGAGTGGTCTTCCGCAAACTGGCGGATCGGGAGAACCTGGCGCCCCCCTGGCGCGATCTCGTCCGCGCTTTGCGGCTCATGGAAGCCCGCGGGGAAATCCGGGGCGGGCGGTTCGTGGAGGGGGTCTACGGGGAGCAATACGCCCTACCCGAGGCCGTGGTTTCCCTGAGGCAATTGCGGAAGCGGGAGAAGCACGGAGCCCTGATCTCGTTGAGCGCGGCCGATCCCGCCAACCTGCAAGGCATCCTTACCCCCGGCCCGCGCGTGCCCGCCACCCGCACCAACCGGGTGCTCTTCCGCGACGGTGAGCCCGTCGCCGTCCTCGAAGGCGGAGCCCTCCGGGAGTTGCCCGGGCACACGTTGGACACCGCCATGACCCTGCGCTTGCAGGCCGCTTCTTAGCTCCGCGCGGACGCGGACAATCCTGCCTCAAGAAACCTTTAACTTGCCGTGAATCGGCTTTTTTGCGAATTTATTTGGACGCTGGGGAAATAGGTATCTTACACTCACGTTCGCCGGGGGTCCCTAATCCGGACCAGGCCGGTCGCGAATGAAAGTTTGGTGCCGCAGCGGTTTATCAACTAGATTTCCAGGCGTTACAGGTGGGCCGGCCGCTCGAGCCGAGACACTCTCCCTGGCGCCATTGGATCAAGGAAAAGCCAATAATGTCGCAGAACCCCCAAGGTAGCAGCACCGCCCAAGAAGGCACCACCCGCCCGGATGCCAAGATCCTGGTTGTGGAGGACAATCCTTCTTTCCGGAAGATGGTAAAGGTCGTTCTGGAAGAGGAAAAGTTCGTGGTGATCGCCGCGGAGGATCTGAACGATGTTCTGAACATCGCCAAGACGCATCAGCCGAACCTGATCCTGATGGACGTCGTGCTCGGTGATCAGAGCGGCATCGCCCTTACCCAGAAGCTCAAGGCCCAGCCCTACACGAGTTCCATTCCCGTCATCCTCCTTTCCGGCGCGCAGACCGATGAGGAATTCCAGCTGCAGGGATTCGAAGAAGGCGCCGACGATTATATCCTCAAGCCCATTTCCAACGAGCTGTTGGTAGCCAAGGTGCGCGCGGTGTTGCGCCGGTACGCTTCGGCGGAAGAGTTGGCGGACGTATTGCAGGCCGAAGGCCTGGCCCTGGATGTGAAAGCCCGCAAGGTGCTCGTCTCCGGCCAACCTATCGCCCTTACCCGCAAGGAATTCGATTTGCTCACGGCCTTGCTCCGCAAGCGCGGCCAAGTGGTCTACACCACCCAGCTCTACCATACGGTTTGGGGCTATGGCGCATCGGCGCCGGTCGATTCCCATACCGTCAAGGTCCACGTCTCCTCCCTGAGGAGCAAGCTCGGCCAGGAGCTGGGGAAGAAGATCGTGAACGTCCCAGGCCTGGGGTACCGCTTCGAAAATTAGATGACCGCCGCCGTACCGCCGCGGGGGTCCGCCCTTCCCGATGGCCGTCGTACCGAGGCGCCTCAAGCTCCCGTCTCCCGTGCCCTTACCGCACTCAATGATCTCGCCGCCCTCGCGGCCGGACTTTGCGGCGCCCCCTCCGCGGTAATCCACGTACAGGAAGGCGAGGGCCGCAGGCCCGTCGCCGCCTTCGGCGATGAGACCGGCGAGGACTTCCCCAACCAGACCGTCATTCCCATCAGCGATGCTTCCGGACGCGTGCTGGGCACACTGACCCTTCTCGATCGCTCGGTTACGGAGATTCCGGCCGACCGCGGCCGCATCCTCGCGGGCCTCGCGCGCCAGGCCGCTGCCCTGCTTGAGCTGGGCGGGGACTTGATCGTCCGCGCCGTTCCCATCGAAAGCCAATTCGAGGATATCCTCGAGTTGATACCGGACGCGATTCTTATGCATGCCAAGGGCAACCTCACCTACGTCAACTCGGCCATGGTCAAGCTTTCAGGCGCGCGCGATGCTCAGGCCCTGCTGGGTAAATCCATCGGCGCGCTGTTCTCGCCCGAAACCCGCGAGGCGGCCGAGAGCCACGTGGAAGATCTCTATCAGCGGGGACTGCCGACCGCCAGGCGCGCCTTCCGCTACCGCCGCCATGACGGCAAGGAAATCCCTTTGGAACTGGCTTCGCTGGCGGTGCAGATCCGCGGAGAAGAGTGCCGGCTGGTGGTAGCGCGGGATATCTCGGGGCGCGTGGAAGCAGCCGAGACATTGCGCGAGAGCGAGTCCCGTTTCCAAACCTTCATGGATCATAGCCCCATGATGGCATGGATCAAGGATGAAGAAGGGCGCTTCCTCTACACCAACCAGAGCATGCGGGATCTTTTCCGCATTCCCGAAGGCAAAGTCGATTCGGCCGATTATTTCAAGGATCATCCCCCGAATTTGAAAGCGGATGTGGAACGGACCGATCGCGAGGTGCTGGAAGAAGGCAAGGCCCTGGATTACCTCGAGAAATTCCCGACCCCGGATGGCCTCATGCGCACGTGGTGGGTGAGCAAGTTCCCCTTCCATGGGCGGCATGGCCAGCGGTTGGTTGGCGGTGTGGCCCTGGATATCACCGAAAAGGAGAAGGCCGAAGCCCGCATCCGGGTCTTTGCCGATATCTTCCGCAACATCCAGGTCGGCGTTTTCGTGTGGCAGTTGGAGGGCCCGTTGGAACAAGCCCGCTTCCGCCTGCTGGCCACCAACGCCGCCGCTTCGCGCATGACCGAGATCTCCATTGACGATGTGATCGGCAAGACCATGCAGGAGGCTTTCCCGGGCGTATACGACCTCGGGCTCTCGGCGAAATGCATCGAGGTGATCGCCGACGGCGAGTCGCGCGACCTGGGCGAAATCGCCTACGGCGACACGCGCATGCCGGCCGGGTATTATTCCGCCAAGATCATCCCCCTGCCCAACGATACGGTGGCGGTGGCCTTCGAGAACGTGACCGCGGAACGGCGCAACCGCGAGGTCCTGCGCCAGAGCGTGGAACGCTTCGAGCTTATCGCGCGCGCCACCAACGACGCCGTGTGGGAGTGGAAGCCTACCACCGGGGAGACCTGGTGGAATGAACGGGCCTACCAGCTGTTCGGCTACCAAGCCGAAGCCACGCCGGCGAGCATGGAAGCCTGGAAGGAACGCCTGCATCCGGAAGACCGGGACGGCGTGTTGGAATCCTTCCGCAAGATCGATGACGGCGGAGCCGATACCTGGGTGCGGGAATACCGCCTGCTGCGCGCCGACGGGACGACCGCCCACATCTACGAGCGCGGCTACGCCTTGCGCGGCGAAGGCGGCGCGCCCATGCGCATGCTGGGCGCCATGACCGACATCAGCGATCTGAAGCGGGCCGAAGAGGCCGTACGCGACAGCGAGGAAAAATACCGTAAGCTGGTGGAAGTGCTCCCGGACGTAATCGGGATCGTAGTGGAAGGCAGGCTTACCTTCGTAAACCCGGCGGGGCTGCAGATCCACGGCACAGCGGACGCGGCCATGGTCCTGGGCAGGCCGGTACTCGAATTCTTCCATCCCGATTCGCGCGAAGTGATCATCAATCGCATGATGCAATTGGAGGCGGGCCTGGAAATCCCGCCCATGGAGCACAAGTTCCTGCGTAGCGACGGGACCTTCTTCGAGGCTGAATCGCGCGCCGTCACCTTCCCGCTGCAGGGCCAGCGCGCCATCCTCGCGGTGATCCGCGATATCACGGCCCGCAAGCAGGCCGAATCGGCCCTGCGCTCCTCCGAGGAACGCTACCGCCTGCTGTTCCTGAACAATCCCCAGCCCATGTGGCTGTACGATACCGACACCCTGCGCTTCCTGGACGTCAACGAGGCGGCCCTGGCGCGTTACGGGTACGCGCGCGACGAGTTCCTGGCCCGCACCATGAAGGACATCTGGCTCGAAGAGGACGCGCATCTACTCGGCGATGCCGCCCGCGAACTGCTTCTCAAGCGATCCGTCAGCGGCGTGCGGCGCCACCGGCGCAAGGACGGCTCGGTGATCCACGCCGAAGTCTTCCATCATTACATCGAGTTCTCTGGCAAGGGCGCGGCCATCGCCCTGGCCAACGACATCACGGATAAGCTGGAGGCGCTGGAACGCCTGCGCCATAGCGAAGAACGTTATCGTACCCTGGCCGCGGTCTCCCCGGTCGGGCTTTATCGCACCGATATCAACGGCCGCTGCACCTACGCAAACGATCACCTATGCGGCATCCTGGTGCGCAAACAGGCCGAGGTCACCGGTTTGAACATGAGCGCCATCATCCATCCCGCCGACATCGCCTGGGTGACGGAAGCCTGGCGTTCGGCCATGGCCCGCGGCCTGCCGTTCCATGCCGAGTATCGTCTGCGGACCGCGGATAACCGCACCGTGTGGGCCATGGGCAATGCCCTGGCCGACAAGGCCGCGGACGGGACCACCATCGGCTTCATCGGCACCATCTCGGACATAACCGAACGCAAGCAAGCGGAAATCCTGTTGGCCTGCCAGAAGCGCGCCTTGGCCATGGTCGCCTCCGGATTCCAATTGCAGGATGTATTGGACAGCCTGGTGCAATCGGTGGAAATGGAATCGGCCGGAGGCATGGGCGCGGTATTGCTCCTCAATCCCGAATCGGGCCGCTTGGAATGGATCGCGGCCTCGGGATTGCCGGCCTCCTTCCGCCGCGACGCCCCTTCCTTCCCGGTAGGCAAGGAAGGCGGAGTGCTGGGGCTATCGGTCTCGACCCGGGAATACGCCCTCTGCCCCGACATCGAAGCGGATCCGCATTGGTCCGACTGCCGGGAAGCGGCCCTGCGTCACGGCTTGCGCGCCTGCGCATCGCGCCCCATCATGGGCTCGCGCGGCGAAGCCATGGGCGTATTCGCTTTCTTCTATCCCCATTCCGGGGAGCCCGTGCCGTACGATATCAAGCTCATGGAAACGGCCTCGGATTTGGTGGCCATCGCCATCGAGCGCCAGCGACAAGAAGCCGTGAGCCGCAAGAACCAGGAGCTCTCGGAGCAGAACCTGCGCATCCTGGAAGCCAGCCGGATGAAGAGCGAATTCCTGGCCAACATGTCCCACGAATTGCGCACCCCTCTCAACGCCATCATCGGCTTCTCGCAACTCCTGATCGACCGCAAGGTCGGACCCATGAACGAGAAGCAGACCGAATACATGGGCGACATCCTGGATGGCGGCATGCACCTGCTCAGGCTGATCAATGACGTACTGGACTTGGCCAAGATCGAAGCGGGAAAGATGCAACTGCATCGCGAGGAGATGAGCGTAGCCCAAGCCATGCGCGAAGTATGCGACATCTTGATGCCCATGGCCCTGGGCAAGCACGTGACGGTCCAGCATTCGGCCGGACCCGACGCGGACGTGGCCCACCTGGACGGACGCAAAGTGCGTCAGGTGCTTTACAACCTGGTGTCCAACGCCATCAAGTTCTCCAAGCCGGGCGGTAAGGTCGACGTGCGATCCCGCGCCGATGAGCGCGGCGGCATTCTTCTCCAGGTCAAGGATCACGGCATCGGCATCCGCAAAGAAGACATGGGCAAACTGTTCCAGCAATTCCAGCAGTTGGACAGCGGTTCCGCCCGGCATTATCCGGGCACGGGCCTGGGCCTGGTGATTACCAAGAAGCTGGTCGAACTGCATCGCGGTTTCGTCGAAGTCGAAAGCGAGCCCGGGGTAGGCAGCGTATTCAGCGCCTACTTCCCGCTGCCTTCGCCCGGTGAGGATTGACATGAGCAAGCGCATCCTGGTGGTCGACGACAATTACGCGAACCTTAAGCTGGCCAGCGATGTATGCGCCTGCGAAGGCTACCTGGTGGATCGCGCCATCGACGCCGACACCGCCCTCGAGGCCATCTCCGCGCATACCCCGGACCTGGTCCTGATGGATCTCGCTCTGCCGGGAATGGATGGAGTGGCGCTCACCAGGCATCTGCGCACGCTGGAGGCGACACGGGACGTGCCCGTCGTAGCCTTGACCGCCTTCGCCATGAAAAGGGATGAGGATAGGGCCCGGGAAGCCGGTTGCGACGCTTATGTCGTTAAGCCCATCGATACCCGCGCGCTGCCGGCCCTGTTGGCCGATCTCCTCGCGCGCCGGTCAAAAAAAGCCGAGACCGTCGAAAACGCTTTGCCTCAGTAGCGGCACAACGCGGCCACTTCCGCCTTTTCGGGAAGCTCTCCGCCCTCGATGGGATAGACCTTGGCTCCGCCCAGGAGCGCGTGGACGCAGGCCAGGTTGGCCAAATCCTCGTTGCCGTCCGCGGGACCGTCGTCCAGGCTCACGCGTTGCTCTTCGGTTTCGAACCGTCCCCATTGCCGCCAACCTTTGCGTATGAACAGGTGGCTGATGCGCCCCTGCGCCGCGGCGGGCAGCACGTTGCGCAATCCCGAAAGCGCCCGCGGCGTGGCGAGGCGTTCCCGGTACAAGCGCAACACTTGATCCTTTTCGCCGTCGCGGGCCTCGCGGTAGGCCTTCCAGGCCTGGGCATGGAGATCCGAGGCCTCCTTGCCGGCCCCGGGCGTGCCGGGAATGGCCTGGTCCAGCAGGCGCGGATGGGTATTCGCCTCGCGATACAAAGGCAACAGGGACTCGACGCCGGAAAGCAGCAACCCCTGATCGGAGCCTCCCAACCGCGCCCGCAGGCCGCGATCAATCTGGCGGAAGAAATCCAGGATATCCCTGCGCCGATCGCGGCCGCCGGGCGGGGAGGCGGAATGGAAGCCCACGGTTTCGCCTTCATCCTCCATCTGCAGGGCTTCGCGCATATTGGTCGCCATGCCGTCCAATGCCACTTCGCGCAGGCGCAGGCGATCGGCCTGATAAAGGCGCACCGCGTTTAGGCTCAGGGAGAGCACATGGAAGCGGCCATCCTCGAAGAGCATGGGCAGCAGCGGGTCGATAAGGAAGCGCTTACCGATTTCGATCATGGAGGGCGGGGCGAAAGGAAGCAGGAAGGATGCTGAGTAGCCCCGCGCCGAAAGCACCGCCAGTCCCTCGCCTTGCAGCACGGTGAGATCGGTGTCTTCCAGGATTTGGTTGGCCGGCGCGAGCAGGGTGTTAGCGAGATCGGGAGGGCATCCCTTGGCCTCCAATCCCGCCGCCGCGCGTCCCCGCAGCTCTTTGAGCAGGATGGGCGCTTGGCGCACTTCGCGGCCCGTGCGGTGCAGCGGCATATAGAGGGAAAGCCGCAAGCCTCCGCCGTCCTCGGCGATGTGGCGCAGATCGTCGCGCGTGAATCCGGATTTGATGGCGAGGGCGTTCTTGCCGGTAATCATGCTTACCCCGCTTGCGTGTGCTACCCCGTAAGATAGTTTTCCGGGGTTGTGAACCGTGTAACGACGTGCATGGAACCGCCAGGTGCGGTCAGGGAACCCAGATATCGGCGCGGAAATGGCGTTTCCGCCCCATACCGAAGTCGAATTCCATGCGCCAAAGGTAGCGGCCGGGGCCGAGATCCTTGCCGGAAGAGTCGCGCCCGTCCCAGGCGGCGTATCCCGGGACCCCGCGGTTCTTCTCGTCCTCGGTGCGGTTGAAAATACCGAACCGGGTGTCGAAGACGCGCACGGTATCGCTGTCGGAGTTCACGACATGCACTTTGAGGCGGTAGCAAGCGGTGGAAACCACCTTGACCCACGCCGCACTGCCGGCGGGAACCGTATCGGCGCTTTGCGAACCCGCGGGGAAGACTTCGGAGCAGGCCGCGGTGCTGAAACGGAATTCATCCAGCACCTGGTTCGAATCGATGATCCACGAACCGGGATCGTATACGACCTCGGTGGTGGAAACCTTTTTATCGCAGGCCAGCAGGGCCACGGCCCAGAACGCTGCGAGGCACACTCGACGCATACCAGCAATTGTAATTCCCCCGCCGCGATCGCGCCAGGGAATCTCCTACCATCGCGAACCGGAATGGGAATCCCTGGGCAGGGAGCGGGGTGCGGGATGGGAAATAATCAGGACCGGAAATCGTCCGTCGCCTGCACCAACTCGCGCACCAGCCCAGGTTCGGTAGCCGAGTGGCCCGCGTCCGGGACGATGCGGATTTCGGAGCCCGGAAGGGCGCGATGCAGGTCCCAAGCCGATTCGGGCGGGCAGGCCATATCGTAACGCCCTTGCACGATGCGGCAGTGGATGCGCGCGAGTTTGCCGGCGTTCTCGAGGATATGGTTGGGCGTGGGCAGGAACAAACCGTTGCGGCAATAATGGTTCTCCAGGCGCGCCAGCGACAGCGCCTGCTTATCCGCCATCGATTCGCGGATCAGGTTCTCGTCCGGGATCAGTTTGCAGACCGAGGCTTCCCATCCGCTCCATGCCTGCGCGGCCCGCAGCCGTTCCACGGGATCCTCCGACGTCAAGCGCTTATGGTACGCCTGCATCAGGTCGGCCTGCTCATCGAGAGGGATGGGTAGGACGAAGCGTTCCCAGTGATCGGGGAAAATGCGCGAGGCGCCTTCCTGGAAAAGCCAACGCACTTCACGGGGCCGCCCCAGGAACACGCCCCGGAGGATAAGCCCGGAAACGCATTGCGGATGGCGGATGGCGTAGGCCAGCGCGAGGGTGCTCCCCCAACTGCCTCCGAACACGAGCCACTTGTCCACACCGGACATCTGCCGCAGCTTTTCGATATCGGAGATGAGGTAATCGGTGTCGTTCTCGGCGATCTCCGCATGGGGTTGGCTGCGCCCCGCGCCGCGCTGATCAAAGAGCATGATGCGGTAATGGGCCGGATCGAAAAAGCGGCGATGCTTGGGACTGATGCCCGCACCCGGGCCGCCATGCAGGAACAGGACCGGCGCGCCGCGGGGATTCCCGGCTTCCTCGAAATAAAGTTCATGGATGGGGGAAACCTGCAAGGTTCCCGAGCGGTAGGGTTCGATTTCGGGATAGAATCCTACGGCGGGCATCCCGCGAAAATAGCAATCCGGCAGGCCCAATCCGCCCGGATTCCCCTCCTGATGAAAAAACTTGCTGATTTCTTTGGGGATGGGGCGCGCCATGATTTAATTCACTAGTGAGGGAACCGCGTATGATGATGCAGGATTGGTTTTCGGAAGGTCTGCCGATTCAAGTGCCCGCCGGTACTTCCATCCTCGACGCCGAAATGCAGGTACCCGCCGGGGCCAACGGCCTTATCGTCCTGACCCATGCCGGCGGACGGGCGCGCTATGCGCAGCGGGCGCAGAACCTGGCCGATGCCTTCCTCAAGGCAGGTTACGGTATCCTGATCATGGACTTGCTTACCGAAGAGGAATCGGAGATCGGGCGGGATGCGGGCGACGCCGAGTGCTTCGACGCGGAAATGCTGGCCGAGCGCCTGGATGATTCCCTGGGATGGGTGCGCGATTTGCCCGAGGCTATGGGCCTGGCCCTGGGATTGTTCGGGACGGGACCCGGCTCCAGGGCCATCTTCGCGGCCGCGGCGGCCCGACCGGTGGAAATCGCCGCGCTGGTCGTGGCGGGCCCAGCCGAGGCCCCCGATACACGCATGTTACGCGCGATCCGCGCGCCGACCCTGATCGTCGCGGGGAATGCCGAAAGCCCGGAAGCGGAATCCGCCAAGGCCTGCCATGAACTGCTGGTCGCGCGCAAGCGCCTCGAATTCGTGAACGGATTTTCCCTGACCCGGGACGATACGCGCGCTGCCGAAAAGCTGGCGCGCCTGGCCTGCCAGTGGTTCGGCAGCCATATGTCGTGAGCGTTCTCTACAGGCCGTAGGCGAAATTGAGCCGCAGGCTGCGGCCCGCGTCGAGACCGGCCTGGTGGTGGGTTCCGTCAGGGAGCCCGACTTCCTCCTGCCCCCAGACCAGTTCCTTGTACTTGAGGCGCACGTAACAGTTTCCGCCCACGGCGTATTGGAAACCCGTTTCCAGGCCCGCGCTGTTGTATTCGTAGGTCGCGTCCCGCTTAAGGGCGAAGAACTCCAGGTTGAAGCGCACCCCGGCGGTGAAGCAGAGCCAAGGCGTCAGGAAGCGCCGCATCTCCAGGTAATCCGCGTCCCATTTCAGCTTCGTGCGATCGGTTACCCGCCAGTCCACGAACACGAGGGGATAGGCTTGGGCCTTGTGGAAATATTGCTGTACGTCAAGTCCTATTCCCCAATTGAAGGCGGGTCCCGGCGCCCAGAAGTGGCAATAGATCCATTCGGTGTTGAAATCCATCAGCCCCAGATCCGCGAAGTCGCTGTTTACGCCCACGCCCAACAAGGCCATGTTGGATTGGCCCCCGCCGCCCGGTCCCGGCCAGGTGGCGCCGAAGCTTTGCCAGAAACGTTCCAGCACGCCGTCGTTGAGCTTGAGGGTATCGGCGTACACGATGTCCCGATCCATGATCGTGCTCTTGAACGATCCGAACCATTGCGTCTCGCCGAACTTGCCGGCGGGAAAAGACAATTGCCCTGCCAGGCGCCAGGCCCTCTCGCCGCTGGTTTCGGCCACCGCGGGGCCTTGGAAAGTCGAGCCGCCGAAACGCGGGTAGGGCTCGAACTCAAGGAAGGCGAAATCGGTGGCGGGATCCTGGACGTTGAACGCGGCGGAGGCGGCGGCGCGCAGCATCAGGAAAAGGGCCAGGGCCCGGAAAGCGGTCGGTTGCTTCATATTTTGGATTTAGACTATACTGGTAAGATGGAACCGCTGGGCCGACAATTGGAATTCTATCGGTCGTATCACCGGACCCCAGGTTGCAAGGCTACCCATTTTTTCGGCGTGCCGCTGGTGACATTTTCCATCCTCATTCCCATGGGCTGGCTTTCTCTGGAGCGGCCAGGGTTCCATATCTCCGGGGCCATGGCTTTTGTCCTCGGAACCCTGGTGTATTATTTCCTCCTGGATCCGATTTTGGCAATCCTAATGGCCTTGATCATGGCCCCGGTAACCTGGGCGGCCGACCTCGCCTCACGCCTTCCCTTCGGCCCATCCCTGGCTGTTTTTTTGGCGACCTTCATAGGTGGATGGGTTTTCCAGCTCGTGGGCCACGCTATTGAAGGCAAAAGGCCGGCTTTGCTGGACAACTTCGGTCAAGCGGTTTTCACCTCGCCCTTGTTTCTGTTGCTGGAGGCCCTGGAAGCCTTCGGATGGAAGCGGGTTTGGGGCCGATCGACAGCGGCACCTTGACCCTATAACCAGCCCGTATTAAGCGTCGACCAGGGCGGTTTCCGCGACCGATTCCCGGGCATACATATCGTCGGCCGGAACGGCGGTGGGCTTTTGGAAGCGCGTACCGAACACGACATCCCAGACGCGCATGGTCACCCCGTAATTACGATCCGGGAAATGGTGATGGACGCGATGATAGGCCTTGAGCCTGCGCATCCAACCCGTGCGCGCGTTCCAATGGTGATGGCTATGGTGGACCAGGGAATACCATACGAACCCTTCGAGCCAACCGGATTCCATGCCTGCGAACCAGGTGGCGCCCAGGCGCTGGGAAAGGTACCAGATCGCGAACATGGCCGACGTGGTAATGAACCAGGGCATGGCGATAAGGGTTTCCGCTTCGGTATGGTGGATGCGGTGGCCTTCGCCGAAAATCCCTTGGGGCTGATGGTAAATCCAGCGGTGGAAGGCGTATTCCGTAAAACCCCACAACAGGACCCCGACAACGAAGCCCAGGGCGATCATCAACGGGGAAACCCCGTGGGTAAACTGCCAGCCGACGAGGAATATGCCCGTGGAAAAATCGGCAATGAAAGCCAGCCAATAATTCGTGGTTCCCTTGGCGAAGGTTTCCAGGAGCCAATCTTGGGTAGCGGCGGGAGTGACGAACCTATTTGCCATTCAGCGATTCCCTTCCAGTAGCCCGTGCCGAAATAGGTGGAAAAACGCGGCCGGGCAGCCGGATTTGTCAGGAGTATTTAGTAAGAATTGCAGGGGGATTAAATAGGAACTACTGTCCCATTGGGGGAAATCCTGCGAATTGGGGCAATTCGGGGGCAAGCTCCCAGGCCGGTATATCGTTCTATGCATGCCTTATTGACGCCGGACCCCCTGCTACCTGATACCGGAAAATGGTCCTTGGTTCAACCAAGGGACATCCGGAAGTCGGTTTCCCTCTCCACATAGCGCCATTCCTCGCTGGCTCGGAGCGCGGCCACCAATTCCTCAAACGCTTCCGCATCGGCCGGCGCGAATTCGAACCAGGTGATGAAATCAAAGGTTTCCCCTAAATCCCGGCTATGGTACAGCCGTCGCGAAATGGCCGGCAGGTAGCGCAATCCGGTGCGGATATGTTTGGATTGCTCTTCCATGATGGCTCGGCGTTCGTCCTGCGCCAGCTCCCACCAAGCCGGATTCTTGCGGATAGGGATCATGGCGCCGCTCACCGAGGCGGGACGCCCTAGCCCTTCTTGCACCGCGCGCAGTCCCGACCGTTCTTCGTGGGTTACGTAGCGTTCATTGCTCATCACTCCGCGCAATAGCCAACGGGCCCCGGCAGGATAGGCCATGCCGGGTTCCACTACCGACAAGCGCGCTACCGGAGTCAGGGGCTCTCCGCGAACCGCGCGTAGGGAGTCCACTTTCCATGAGCCTGAATCCCCTCCCGCGAAACCGAAAATCCGATCCACCCGTTTTCCTTTCCATGCACGGCGCAAATCATGGTTAGCCGGTAAACCCGGCCGGGCGCGCCCGGAGCATACGGAGATCGATAAGAGCATTGTCCATGCCATACGCTGCCGGATAACACCGCCGCCGGAAAAAACGAACCAATTGGATGGGCATCCGGATCAATTGTCGCCAAGTATCCCGAAATGGAAGCGAGTGTCGTTTATTGGCGCAGGATCGGAAGCGCGAAAGCGGGGAGCAAGGTGCGCCCACGGGTATCGTAGGGGCCGGGCCTGCGGCCATTAGGACCACGCCAGGTGCCCGGCGGGATCTCCCGCGACAGGAGCGGTTCGAACATGCGGGCCTCGCCGGAAAGGCCATCGGGATGGGGCGCAGTCCGGACTTCACCGAAGCCGATGTCGTAGTCCGGACCGATGCCATCGGGACCGGACGGGCAGATGAAGGTGTCGGAGGAATCGTCGAAGGCATAGGTGACCGCGGTGGGGCAGGCGGCTTTGAAAAGCTTGGGGTAGTCGCGTACCCACGTATCGGGCGTGCACGTCGAATCGGCGTTGAAGGCGCCGCGGCAGCAGTACTCATCTTGATTCCATTTGGAGCAGGCGCTGAGGCATTGGGTGGGAAGCCCGAGCGCATCGGTCTTGCGCAATTCTTCCGGGCAGGAAGAAAGCAGATCCTCCCTGCAACTGATGGTCCCGCATTGGAAGGGATCGGTGCTATCGCTTTTCGCGAAAGTGCCGGGCACCGGCGTGACCGTGACCGGCAGGTTGTAGCCGTCGACCAGGCTGATATCATACCAATCGCGTTTGCCCAAGGAACATTCCAGCAAGGTGGCCGGACCGTACACGGCGCGATCGAAGCGCCCCCAGATCCGGCTGGCGCGCCACACGTTGGGTACTTCGTACAGCGTGTCCTTGCCGGGCTTGAGGGTGAACCCGTCGCTCTTGAGCTCCTGGCTTCCGCCGCTTTGCACTTCGACCCACAGATCCCGCGCGAGTTGATTGCGGATGCGCAGATGGCGGGTCCCGTGGCCGTACTTACCGTCGTGGGGCCAAGTCGCGTCGGCGGCCGCGGCGGCCGCGACGGATCCCGCGCCCGCCAGCATGGCGGCCAGAGACAACGCGGAGGCAAAGGCATGTACGGCACTGAAAGTCATGCTCGAAATCTACGTGTTACCTCCCCGGGAGCCCCCGCGCCAAGGCCGCGCCACGGGGTCAAAGCGGCCTGGAGCCGTAATCCAGGCATTTTTGACCCAATCGCCGCGCTTGCATCAGACCCTCCCTAAGCCTTTTTTGGATCCATGATCATTCCCCACCATTCCCCTCCCGGCCGCATATCGGCGATGTGGACCTCTCCCTGATCCGCGGCGCATACCAGATCAAGGACGTATCCCTGCGCAAGATCGAAGGCGCTTCCACCGTTCCCTTTTTCTCCGCCGACGTGGTGGATCTTTCCGTGGAATGGGGGGCGCTCTTCCGGCGCTCCTTTGTGGGGGAAATCGTATTGCATCGGCCGCGTGTGAATTTCGTGGTGGCGGCGACCAAGCAGGCATCGCAACCCGGCATCGACTCGTCCTGGGAGGATCGCACCAAGGAATTGTTCCCTCTCGATCTCAATCGCTTTGAAATCCACGATGGCGAAATCCATTTCCGCGACCTCACCCGCACCCCCGAGGTTGACATCCATCTGGATCGGATGGAGGCGGTCGCGAAGGGATTGACAACCCATCCGCGCGCCGGAGAGGCCTTGCCGGCCACTTACCATATGATCGGGCGTGCCATGAACCATGCCAAGCTGCGGGTGGACATGGAACTGGAACACCTGGCGCGGGATCCCACCTTCGACATGGATGCGGAGCTCACCGGATTGGAAATCACGACGCTCAACGATTTCCTCAAGGCCTACGCCAAGGTGGATGCCGAAGGCGGAAGCTTCTCTTTATATACCGAAATGGCCGCCAGCAAAGGCGGATTCAAAGGCTACGTGAAACCCATCATCAAGGATCTGCGAATCTTCTCCCCGGGCAAGCAGGATGAGGGCGGATTCCCGCGATCGACCTGGGAAGCCATGGTCGCCGGCGTGGAGACCATCCTGGAGAACCGGCCCTAGGAACAATTGGCGACCCAGGTCCCTCTCTCCCGCCGCTTCACGAATCCCCGGCCGGGCATCTTCAAGGCGGTGGGGTACCTTCTGCGTAACGGGGTCATCAGCGCCCTGCGGCCCAGCCTGAGCCATTTGGTGGACTTCGGCGACGTTACGGGAGGGAAGAAAACCGGAATCACTCCGGCGTAAGCGCATAAGGCCAAAGCCAAATCCGACGCGGAGAATTGGGTCGTTGGGGGCCCGCTGCCTAGGGTCTGGAAGAGGGCTGGAAGAAGGCCGAAAGAGGGGCGGAACAGACGTAGGGGCGCGGAGAGAATCCCGTCCACGAACTCCGGAAACGTTGCAGAGGGGTGAGATGGGTCCCCGGTTCCGTGTTCAGGCTCGCGCTCGCGTCTGCCCGCCATTACCTATCGAAGGCGGAGGAGCGGGCCGCTACGCAGCGGCCCGCGGCAAGGATCAGGGCAGGTTCAAGAGGCGGGAGAAGGTATTTCCCTTCAGCTTGCCTTGCAGGTAGAGGGGTCCGTTGGACCTGCCTTGGCCCTGGACCTGGTACTTGCCCGCGCCGATGCGGACGGCCTTCACGGAGGCTCCCTTGGTATCGATGATCTTGAGGGCGTCCAATTCCCCGGCGAAGCTCAGCAGCCATTGACCGGCGGCGCCGGGAAGCACCGAGAAGCCGGGAGCGCGCACGCCGTGGTTGGGAGTGACGACCTTGGCGGTGTACATATCGGCGGTGATGCCGGAAATATCCACGCTCTGGGAAACCAGGTACTGGGTGGAAGGCGTTCCCGTCCACATCTTGGCGCTATAGCCGTAGTAGAGCATGCCCTTGAGGCCGGAAGCGGAAGTGGCCGATTCGTCGATCTTGAGGGAAGGATGCAAGGCGACCTCGCGGCCGGGATAGTCGATGGAGATGGCCTTCACCAGTTGATGGTGGCCTGCCCATATCAAGCCGTCCTTCGAGAACGCTACATAGATGCCGCTGAGTACCGCGGGCGGGAACATGCCCAGGGAATCGGCGGCGGGGATCTCGTCGAACACGTTGACGGCGTACACCATCACGTAGGCGCCGAGCTTTTCGGAATAGCTGACCTGGGGATACATCGCATCGCCGTAGAGGGCGACGGTGTTCACGACCACCGGGGTGGTCTCGGCGCCGGTGTACCACTCGGTATCGATGACGGAGATGCCTTTGGTCTTCCAGTCGTCGTTGTAGAACTTGTTCCAGGAACCGGGCATGCCCTTGGATTCCACGGTGGCGCGGGCCACGCAGGTTTGCACGCCGCCGGTGCGCATGGCGTTGTACATGTCGCCGTAGTACAGGTACAGCCATTTCTTGTCCGGGCTCATGACCACGGAGCCGTAAGCGTCGCCCTGGAGGGGATCGGCGGTGGCGTTCTTGGGGATGCTCAGGATGGGCCCGATTTTGGTGAAGGTCGCGCCGCCGTTGGTGGACTTGGCCAGCCCGGCGGTGAAGTAACGGCCACGGTACCCGATGCCGGGGCCCGGGATGCGCGGAACCGCATCGGAATCGTTGGCGTTGAATACGGCGTAGATATCGGTGGTTCCCGGATCGGTCCAGGTGCTGGTGATATGGGTGGAAACCTCGTCATAACCCTTGCCGCCGGTGGGCGCCAAGGCGATGGTGGGAGCGGCCATCAGCTTGTCCATGCTGGCGCCCTTGCAGTAGTAGGTCTTGAGGCTCGAGGAAATGAGCACGTGGTACTCGGGGGTGGTCTGCAGGATGCTGACCGGTGTTTCCGGGAACATGGAAAGTCCACCGGCTCCCTTGTCGCCCAAGACCGTGGTGCGCGCCCCTATCGTGAAGGACGGCTCGGCGGAGGCGACCTGCAGGCCTAAAAAGGCCACGCAGGCGATCGCGGAAACGGCCATCCCCGCCGAGGCTTTCTTTCCGTTCGCAAGTTCGGTGAACACAGACATGATTGGCTCCTTTGCTTTGGCCCGCCTCTCCTCCCCACGAGGAAGACATGACCCGCTGTCGTTGGAAAACTTAACGTCCCCGGGGGTGCGGGCCACGGGAGAAAGGGCTTTCGGAGGGGAAATGGTTCTCTCTGTGGAGAACGAAGGGGAGTGGGGTTTTGGGCCCGTGGATATTGGGTGGGAAGGGGGAAAGGGGGAAATGAAGAAGGTTTAAGGTTTAAGGTTTAAGGGGGATGGATTCTTACATCACGGTCGGCTTACGGCACCATCTGCCTATGGCACCCCTCACCTTAAACCTTAGACCTTAAACCTAGATTCTGTCCTCTCCGCGGACGCAAAAAGCCCCCAGCGGTGCGCCAGGGGCCTCAAAAAACCGCATGCTCGGTTTCCGCCGTTAGAACACCACGCTCTTCCGCATCGCCACCCCGTCGACCTTTACGTCGATGAGGTAGAGGCCCGGAACCAGATGGTTCGCGCCCAGGGCGTATTCCGTCGCGCCTTTGCCGCTAAGGGTTTCCAGGGCCTTGCCTTGCAGGTTGCGCAAGGTAAGCTCATGCGACCCGGCGAAGGGTAGTTTGACGGTAAGGCCGGCCCCGGAGCGGGCCACGGCGATGTCTCCTGCGCCTAAGCCCTGGACACCGGCACGGGGATGGATGGCTGTGCCCGCCGACCAAGGGGTGGTGGACATGACGTTGAGGGTATACCAGGCCGCGGGACGGAAGGCGTCCTCGGCGGTTTCGGATTTGATCGGGGCGCCCACCCTTACCGCGATGACCTTCTTGACATGGGCGGCGAGGCCATCCAACTGCAGCAGTACGCGCAGCTTGTCTGTGGAGATCTTGACCGCAGTCACGGTAATGAGGGTCTTGGTGAGCATATTGCCTTCGCCGTACTTGGGACCCGGGGTCATGACGCCGGAAAATACCGTGTAATTGGCGGCGACATCCGCGCCGGCGCCCACCGGCTTGGTGAATTCGATTTCGATACCTTCGGCCTTGGCGTGCAGGGCCTTGATCTCGAAGTTGACCGTGCCCGCCTTGGGGGTGAGCAATTGGAAGCCGGTAAGCTTGCCGCGCCAGCCCCAATTGCCGTTGTCGCCGCGGCCGAGACCGCCCAACACATAGCTGCCGCTTTTGAGTTCGACCGAAGCCTCGATGCCGGCTTCGAAGCCGCCGCCGAAGGAATGGGCCGAACCCTGCCAAGTGCCGCCGACGTTTTCGACCGAGGCGCGCATCATGCCGCCCAGGGAGATGTCGCCCATCAGGAATTGGCCCGCGAAGGTACCGGTCTTCATGAGGGTGGGATGGGTGATGGACTTGCCGATCTCGCCGTAGGGGAACCACACGGCGGGAGGCGTCTCCTCCATGCCGCGGAACTTGTTCGGACCGTTGGTATAGCCGTAGTTCTTGCCGGGCACGATATGGATGAGCTTGCAGGCGGGCAGAAAGGAACCCTGGTTGTCCGTGACCCAGAAATCGCCGTCCGGGCCGACGGCCAAGCCGTTGGGGGCGCGCAGGCCGCCGACCAGCAGTTCCTGGCTGCCGTCATCGGCCTTGATCTTGAGCAGGCCGCTGCGGGTAAGGTCGCTGAGCTTGCCGATATCGTCGACCCAGGAAAGGCCGCCGATGCGGACCGCGCCGCCGGTGGCGGTATAGAAGTAGCCGTCCTTGTAGAGCAGGCCGAAATTGTATTCCTGGAAGTTGGCCAGGCCCAGGGGATCGAGCGTGAGGGGCGCGACCTTGCGCGGCGTGGCCATGGCGCCGGCGGCGCCGAGGGTGAACTCGGTCAATTCCAGCTTCTGGGCCACGTAGATTTTTCCGTTGGCCACGCATAATCCCGTGGGTTCGGAGAGCTCCTTGGCGATAAGCTCGGTCTTCACCTGTTCGGGATCCGCCGCTTCCAGGTTGCTGACGATCCACAGGTTGCCGTTCTTCTTGGGGACGCCGCTGGTGTTTTCGCGATCGGTCGGGCCGAACACGAACTCGAGCAGTACCATGCGCGTATCGTCGAGCATGACCATGTCGGCTACGAACGGGTTCCAGGCCGCGGGGTGCTGCTTCTTGAGCGTGAAGGCCGGGTTCTGGGCGATATCGTCGTGGACGCCGATGGTGCCGGTCTGCGCGCCCGCCAGGGCCATCCCGCCCAATACTACGGCAACGCCGAGTTTCAAATGCTTATCGATTCGCATGGTCTCCCCACTGAGTTGAAAATGTCACCTATCAGCTGCCGCGGTAGCTACGCAGCAGGCCGAACCGGATGCGATCCGTGTTGGTGGCCGGAAGCGCGCCGGTCTTGAAATTCTTCTGGGTCTTGACGGTCGAGACGATCACGTAGGCGCCCGTTCCCGCCTTGTCTCCCAGCCCCGTGCGTCCCGTCCATACGATACGCGCCAGGTAGGCCGTGCCGTTATGGATGGTTTGCAGCGAGGGTAGATCCTTGTCCGTGATCTTGCCTTTGCCTCCGGCCACGAAGGAACCGAAGTTGGAGAAGATCTTGAACTCGTATTCCACCGGACCGGGGATTTCCATATACACCACCGTGCCCACGAACTTGCCTTCCGAGCCGACGAAGCAGCCTGCGCATTTGCCTTCCGAGCGGTCGCCATTGAGCGCGACGCCCGCCTTATCGAAAGGAATGAAGATGACGTCCGGGGGGGAGGTGGGCTCGTTATCGGCCATTCCCTTTACCGGGATCTTGGTCCCATTGGCGAAGGTGATATAGACCAGGGCCGATTTACCCTTGGGCGCTTCGCCCCCGAGCTCTATGAAATGCTTGATGGAAGGCTTGTTGCCCTTGGCATCGGCGATCTCGCCGTTGGTGTTGATGGCCGCGGAGTCGCCCTTGATGGGGAACTTGAGCGAGGTGGAATCGATCTCCATCTCGTAGACCTTGTCGCCCACGGCCTTGATGCCGCGCACCTTCACATCCGCCGCCGCCATCTCCTCTCCATCGCGCTT
>JAHFCH010000299.1 GCA_023249635.1 Fibrobacterota bacterium | reverse complement strand
CTGCCCGGCACCGCCAAGCACGATCCGCTGGCCTACTTGCAAAACCGCACCGTGGACTGGTTGGATCACCAGATCGCCGCGCGCGAGCTGCTCAAGCTGGACATCGCGAACACCCCGCTGATCGTCGAACACGAATACCCGCCCGCGCGCATCCAGGAGAAGGAGAAGCTGAAGCCCATCCTCAAGGGCTCGCTGGCCTACACCCGCAAGATCGACGAGGCCGCCGCCTGCATGTACGCGTTGCAAGAAGAAGTGCTCAAGGCCCAGGACATCCCGGTGCAGGGCATCGGACGGCAGGCCTACCGGACCTAAACCAAGCGGAGCATTTCCGGCGGCGCGCGGCGGGATACCGCGCGCCGGCCGGCCCCAGGGTGGTGGAACACCGGGGGCGTTACGAAGCCGGTCCTCTTCAAGGTAAGACGGGCCCCTCCGCACTTCCCCAACCCAAAGTTCCACCATCCCCATTCAGAGGTTATCCCACATGGCTAAGAGAAAATTGCGCGGCGGCATGGTCGGCGGCGGCATCGGCGCCTTCATCGGTCCCGTGCACCGCATGGCGGCCACACTCGACAACGAAGCCGAGTACGTCGCGGGGGCATTCTCGCGCGATCCCAAGAAGTCGAAGAAGTCGGGCGAAGAACTCGGGATCGATCCGTCCCGCACCTACGCCACCTACGAGGAAATGGCGGCCAAGGAAGCGAAGTTGCCCGCCGATCAGCGCATCGATTTCGTTTCCATCGTCACTCCCAACAACGGCCACTTTCCGGCCTCCAAAACCTTCCTGGAAGCGGGCATCAGCGTCATCTGCGACAAGCCGATGACTACGACCCTTAAGGACGCCAAGACGCTGCAGAAGCTGGTCAAGAAATCCGGCCTGGTATTCGCCCTCACCCACAATTACTCGGGTTACCCGATGGTGAAGGAAGCGCGCAACTGGGTGCGTTCCGGCAAGCTGGGGAAGATCAACAAAGTGGTGGTGGAATACCCGCAAGGCTGGATGAGCGGCATGATCAACACCCCGGGCAACAGCATCGGCATGTGGCGCATGGATCCGGAAATCGCGGGCGGCTCCTGCTGCATGGGCGATCTCGGCACCCATTGCGAGAACCTGGTCCGCTACATCACCGGGCTCGAGATCGACGAGGTTTGCGCCGAGCTTACGGCGTTCGTAAAGGGCAATCGCCTCGAAGACGACGGCAACGTACTGGTCCGCTACAAGGGCGGCGCGCGCGGCATCTTGTATGCTTCGCAGATCTCCGCGGGGGAGGAAAACCCCCTTGCCATCCGCGTGTACGGCACGAAAATGGGCCTGGAATGGCGCCAGGAGGACCCGAATTACCTGTACCTGAAAGACCCGGCTGGGCTGCAAACCCGTTTTTCCAAGGGAAACAGCAACCTTTCCCAAGAGGCCCAGGCCGCCGCCCGATTGATATGGGGCCACCCTGATGGCTATATTGAAGCCTTCGCCAATATCTACCGAGAAGCGTTCAAGGGGATACGGGCGGTCATCGCAGGGAAGAAGCTTCCGGAATGCGATCATCCCGATGCCGACGACGGCGTAATCGGGGTCGCGTTCATCGACGCGTTGCTAGCCAGCAACAAGTCCAAAGCCAAGTGGACCCGGATGAAAACCTAACTGCTCGTAGGGGAGCGGAATCAAGGAGAGTTCCATGGCATTGAAGATCGGAATCGTCGGCGCCGGAGGCATGGCCTTCTATCACATTCCCGGTTTCCGCAGCGCGGGCGCCGAAGTCGTGGCCATCGCGGACATGAACCTGGACGCCGCCAAGCGCGCCGCCGAGAAGTACGGCGTGGAAAAGTCCTTTGGTAGCGTCAAGGAAATGTACGCGAGCATCAAGGATCTCGACGCGGTTTCCATCATCACTCCCAATGCCTTCCACCATCCCCTCGTCATCGAAGCACTCGCCGCCGGCAAGCACGTGTTCTGCGAAAAGCCCCCGGCCCTGAACGCCGCCGACGTGACCGCCATGGCCAAAGCCGCCAAGGACGCGGGCCGCACCCTGATGTTCAACTTCAACAACCGCGCCCGTCCCGAATCCTACGCCATGATGGAATACATCAAGGGCGGTTCGGTGGGCCGCATCAATTCGGCCCAGGCCGCATGGATCCGCCGCAACGGCATCCCCGGTTTCGGCGGCTGGTTCACCAACAAGAAAATGTCCGGCGGCGGCCCCGTCATCGATCTGCTGCACATGATCGATCTGGCGCTGCACTTCATGCAGTACCCCGAGCCCGCCTTCGTGCTGGCGCAGACCTTCTCGGACTTCATCGACAATAAGGAGTTCAAGGGCCCGTGGGGCATCCCGGACGTGAAGGACGGCGTGACCGACGTGGAAGCGGCGGCGCACGGCTTCGTGACCTTCAAGAGCGGGCAGGTGCTTTCCCTGCGCAACTCGTGGGCCGAGATGAACAAGCGCGAAGAAGTCTCGGTCGTATTCCAGGGGCAGAAGGCCGGCGGCATGGTCCGCCGCTTGTTCGCCACCGACGGCCTGGACTCCACCAGCATCGACGATTGCGAACTCTACACCCAGGAGAACGGCCGCCCCGTGAACCGCTCCATCATCGTGATGCCGGACGAGGCCATGGGCCGCACCCGCGCCGCCAAGAACTTCGCCTTGGCGATCGAAGGCAAGGAAGCTCCCCTCAACACACCCGATGAAGCCGTAAAGCTGATGAAGATCATCGACGGCCTCTACGCTTCGGCCAAGACCGGCAAGCCGGTCGAAATCGCCTAGTCGTTCACCCGACACGTTTCTGGAAGGGCGTCCTTAGGGGCGCCCTTTCTTATTTATGAGGGGGAAGTCTCCCCCTCGCTCCAGCCTCCTCGGGCGCGCGCGCCCTGCGGTGGCTTCCGCTACCCCCTCTCTCCGGGGCTCGCCTTCGGCGACCCGCCCCGAGCCTCATTTTCAGCTGATTTTCAGCGATTCAATCGTCCATTATCTAATGGGATTAGATAATGGACGATTGAGCATGGTCATCTCGCAAGACGGAAAACTCCGTGCGCCGACCCCTCCCCGGATTCTAATACCCAAATGCGGATGGCATCGCCGTCACACCCAACTTCGCTCCCAGGGATTCCCTTTACCCCATGCCGAAAGTCTGGACCGATCCCTGGGTGTTAAAGCTTCGCCGTGAAGTCGAACTCCGAAATTACGCGAAGACCACCTGCAACATCTACAGCCAGATCCTCGCGGCATTCCTGGCCGCCCATCCCGGGGACCCCCGCAAGGCCACCCGTGAGACTATCTGCGGCTATCTCCATGATTTGGACACGCGAGCCGGGCTTTCTGCATCCACCCGCAACCTGTACCGACACGCGCTCACCTTCTTCTTCCGCCAGGTTCTGCGCCTGAACTCACCCGTCAAGGACCTGCCGGCCAGTCGAGGAACCCAAAAGCTTCCAGACATCTTCTCCGCGCCCCAGGTCGCAGCGTTGCTCGAATCCCCCGACAACCCCAAACACAAGCTCATGCTGGCTTTCACCTACGGCTGCGGCCTGCGCGTCTCGGAAATCGTCCATCTGAAACTGCGCGACATCGACATCGAACGCCGCATTGTCCGCGTCCTCGAAGCCAAGGGCGGCAAAGACCGCCAAGTCTTCCTCCCCGAATCACTGGTAACCGAACTCCAGACTTATCTGACGTTCTACCGGCCTTTCGCCTTCCTCTTCGAGTCGCGCATTCCGGGCCGACCGCTGACCAAGCGCACCGTACAGGCCGCCTTCGAGAGCGCAAAATCCAAGGCTGGGATCCAATCCCAGGGTGGCATCCATGCCTTGCGGCACTCCTTCGCGACCCATATGCTCGAGGCCGGCACCGACCTGCGCTACATTCAGGTCCTGCTGGGCCATAACGACATGAAAACAACCGAGCGGTATACCCATGTCCGCACCTCGCATTTCCCGACCCTGCCTAGCCCTCTGGATATGCTTCGGAAAAATCGCTAAATGTGGATTTGCGCTCTTATGATAGGCTTCACATTCAAAAACATGTAAAACGAGGAAATTGGGTCAAATAGTGCAAAGTAGAGCCTCACAGATACATCGAAAAAGATGTACATTGTACCTTCCCACGCTATACAATGGAGTTAAATAGGTGGGTACCTGGAATGTTGTTTTTTATGAATCGGATCAAGGTGTCTGCGAAGTGCTCGATTTTTTGGAGGGAAGAAAAGATTCGGCTCAGGCCAAGGCAATCGCATGGATCAATAAATTGGAAGAAGAAGGTCCTCAGCTACCCCGACCCTACGCGGATATATTGCGTGATGGCATCCATGAATTGCGAATCAAATTGTCGGGTGACCAAGTGCGTGTACTTTATTTCTTCGTCCATAAGGACGTCATAGTGCTGACGCATTCTATTATCAAGAATACCTCGGCAGTACCTGATTCTGAAATCAACAAAGCGATCCAATTCCAAAAAGATTTCATTAAAAGGTTCCCCAAAAGAGAGGCATTAAATGAGATCCTTAAAAAATCTCCTCCAAGAAAAACTGGAAAATAGCGCATTCCGGGAGGCTTTTGAAAAAGAGTCCAGGCTTGCCGATCTAGCCATTCAAATTGCAAAACGGAGAGAGGGAAAAGGGTTTACTCAAAAGCAACTTGCTTCGCGGGCTCATATTTCCCAACAACAGGTTTCAAAAGTTGAGCGGTCAGGAGTATCCGGACTAAATCTAGGAACGTTGATTCGCGTATGCGATGCCCTAGACCTTGAAATTGTCCTCAGCCCAAAGGACATGATGCCTCATAAGCCAACTTCAAAAGGACTTCCTAAATCTGAAATCAGAAAGCGGCCGACCGCTTCTGTTGCCAGTAAATTTTACGGAACAAAGAAAACAACCGTGAAGCGCGCCATTCACGCCTGAATTCAACCTGAGCGCGTTGTCGATTAACTACCGAGTTAACCAAATTGTCCGCCACTCGTTCGTCGCTCACGAATCCTACCGATGCAGCACTCCATCGGGGCCGGCCAGAGCCTTTAGATCAGACTCCCAGCACACTCTGGCGTTCAGAATATTCTTCATTCTGCATGTGTTCATCTCATCGGTTTTTCATGTAAGCACCACTTAACTCACTCTGTGCGCCATAGGTGCACCTAAGGCCGAGTTGTAGTAAATATTGCCGCGGAATTAGCTTGCCACCGATCTTTCAGTCGGCGTCAAGACGCCGCTCGTCCTGAGCGGCTATTTTTCGATACCAGAATTGTTATCATTAATGCATATGAAACTTAAAATAGGCGAAGTCTGTTAGCGGGCAGTTGAAAATAGACCAGGTGTGGGCACTTCAAAATAGGCCACCCCAGCGTGGTGAAATATACGCTACTTGGGCCGGTTTAGGCGGTAGCTTTTGCCTTTGAAGGGTAGG
>JAHFCH010000111.1 GCA_023249635.1 Fibrobacterota bacterium | reverse complement strand
ACCCACGTGGCTCTGGGGAGACGGGAAAACCTATTCAGTGGTCGGCCGGAGAGCCGTAGACTAAATCAGCAGTTTCCCCTCGAACCCGAACATGATGAAAAGGCCCATGCCCTTGGTCACAACCGGGAGCAGGTCGCCGTTGGTATTGGAGCGGGTCCAGCCGCGCTTACGTCGGTTGGCGCCTCCCAGGAAATCCAGGTTGGAATTATCCTGGTCGGCGAAGATGTTGTCGGCCTCGAAGAAGAAGCGCATCGATTCCAGCGGCCGCCAATGGCTCTTGAGATCTAGGTTGATGCGCACATCGGTGCGCTGACGAGACACCGTAGGGAAATCCCTTTCCACCCCTACCGTGCGCTTTTGCGTACGGGTGCCCGTAGCTGGCACGAACAGACCCGTATATTCATATAGAGGGGCATCGTTGTTGGCGCCGTAGGTGAAGATGAAGCTGAGCAGGGAATCGCTGCGCGGCAAGATCTTGATGTTGGAAACCACATCCAGCGTCCGGTTGGCTTCCCACGGCAGGAATTGATCGTTGTCCTCCAAATGATAATCGCCCTGCACGCTGGAGGCGTTCACGTTGACCCCGAAGTGGTGGCTGGGCAGCCAAGCCACGGTCACGTTGGCACCGCTGGCGTAGGCGTAGTCGGAGCGATGGGTCTCCACGTAATTCCAAAAGACCTCCGGCACGGGAAGCACCGGATCCTTGTATAGCCGCGAGTACACGCTGGCGGTCATCTTGATCTCGTCTTTCCAGCCGCCTTCGATCCCCAACTTGCCTTCGGCGCTGGAAGTCGTCACCGCCGTGACCGTATCCAACGCTGTCGGTTGGATGGCGGTGTTGGCGCGGACGGCGGTCTCGGCGTAGCCCGTCAACCCGCCTACCAAGGGGCGCGTATAGCGCAGGGACGCCAAAGGCGCCGGAGCCTGGAAACCCGCGTCGACGCCGGCAAGCAAAGCCTGGTAGACTATGGACGCTCCCACCGCGGCCTCCAGGGTGCGGTTGGTGCCGGTATTCCATTTCAGGCGCAACAAGGCGTTGCCCAACATGTAATCCTGGGTCTTCTCGGGACGGTGCAGTCCCGGGCTGATATCGGTGAAAACGCGATCCTGCTTGAGGTACTCGAGATCGAGCCCGTACCCGTAACCCGCGCCCAACAGCTTCGCATTGGGATTCCATTGGAAGGAGCCGGTGAACTGCAAATCCTGGGTGCTGCCGTCCCCGATCAGGTTGTCCACTTCGTCCCCCTTGGGGAAGTACCAATGCGGCCAATCGCCGTCCGTGGTCTTGGTGGGCGGCAGGGTATCCTTGAAGGTTTCTTCGCGGTTGCGCCGCAGGAAACTCATGGCGTATTGCAAATCGCCGTTCTCGCCCGGAGAGAGCGCCTCGTAGGCGTACATGAATCCGTCTTGGGTGCCTTCCACCAGGGTCTGCGCCTTGCTTTCCGAGATGTCCTTCGAGACGTCCTGCTTGACGCTGTAGAAATCGTCCAGCCCTATGATGCTGTGCCGCGAATACGCCCCGGTGGAGTCCCGGTAGAAAGTGCCCACGTAGCCGTCCATGGTGCGGAAGTCGAAAGGCTCGGCCAGGGTCGGGCAGCCCGACGTGCAATCCTTACCGTTGGTCTTGAGACGAGCGTCCTTGGGATCGGTATAGAAGCGGTCCCCCAGATTGGCCAAGAAGGTGGGTTCCAGGTAGCGGCCGCTGACGATGAAGGTACGCCCATCCCAATAGCCGGTCATATTCAACTCGCGATTGACGGTACCGAACACCACGTCGCCCGTGAGGTTATTGGGATCGCCCTCCTTGAGATCGTATACCAGCGCCGATGCGTTGCCCTGGTTGAGAGGTCCCTTGGCCAGGTTATCCGAGAGGGTGATGGACTTAAGCAGACGGGGATTGAGCACGCTCTGGTTGCCGGGAAAGCCTATGTCCAGATGGCGTAGGCTGGGGATGCGGCTTTGCCCCAGGTAATGCGTCACGTCGTTGGTGCGCGAGCCCCATACGGAAATATCGTTGGTGAACTCGTTCATGCCCGAGACGCCGGGCAGTTGCCGCAGGTGATCATTGAGATCGATGCGCATGCCTTGCATCAATTCCAGTTCTTCGAGCGTCTTGGCCCCGCCCAGGTCCCGCGCCGTACGCCGCCGGTTGACGGTATCCCGCTGCGCCAATTCCATCACCTCGGTCTGCAGGGTCACTTCGATGTCGATGAGCTCGGTGAGATCGGAAAGGTCGAGTTCCTGATCCTTATAGGGATGCCGTTTGAACAAGAGGGTGGCGTTATGGCTGTTGACCGTGATCTCGAAGCGGCCATTGGATTTGCTGTAGCCCAGCACCTTGCCGCTCTTGAGGGAAATCTCCACCTGCCCAATCGGTTGCCCGTGTTCCTCGTCCTGGACCAGACCCACTACATCGTAAGTCTGGGCCACGGCGGGCATCGCCGCGAAGGACAAGGCCAGGCCCAACAGCATGCCCAACCGCGCGTTGAAGGATTTCCGCAAGCCGACCCTCCGAAGGATGCCGCCGGGCGTGCGCCGCAGGGCGGGAGACCCGAAAAAGCGAGTATAAACTACTATAGTTGGCCGGTCGCGGATAGGCCGTTCGCCATGGCTCTTTGAGGTTTTTTCTAAGTTTCGAGGACCAGGAAACGGAGTTTAAGATGTTGGATCCGCGGTTATACCGGGAAGATGTGGATACGATCAGGAAAGGGCTGGATCGCCGGGGCGCCAAGATCGACCTGGATGCGATGGTGAACATCGACATCGAGAAGCGCAAGATCAACCTGACCCTCGACCAACTCAAATCCGAACGGAACATCGCCACCGAGCAGATCGCGCGGATGAAGCGCGACGGGCAGGATGCCCAATCCGCCATCGAGAAGACCCGCAGCCTGGGCGACGAAATCAAGGCGCAGCAGGAAAAGTTCGACGAGCTCGAGAAGCGCTTTCGCGATCTGGCCCTGCTGGTGCCGAATCTTCCCCACGCCTCTGTGCCGGACGGCAAGACCTCGGCGGACAACGTGGTACGGCGCGTATGGGGCGACAAATTCGCGGGCCCCAAGCCCAAGCATCACCTGGATTTCAGCCGCGAATTGGGTCTGCACGATTTCGAACGCGGCGCCAAGATCGCAGGCAGCGGATTCCCCATCTATGTGGGCCTGGGCGCGCGCCTGGAGCGGGCCTTGATCAATTTCTTCCTGGACGAGCATATCACGCATAACGGTTTCACCGAGATCCAGCCGCCGGTGCTGGTGAACCAGGCCGCCATGATCGGCACCGGGCAATTGCCCAAGTTCGCCGAAGACATGTACACCATCGGAGAGGACGGCCTGTATCTGGTGCCCACCGCCGAGGTGCCGGTGACCAACATGCATTCGGGCGAAGTCCTGGACGCCGCCGCCCTGCCTATAGCCTACGCGGCCTATACCACCTGTTTCCGCCGCGAGGCGGGATCGTGGGGCAAGGAAACCCGCGGCTTCCAGCGCTTGCACCAGTTCGATAAGGTGGAGATGGTCATGTTCTCCGATCCCGCCAAGTCGTACCAGGCCCACGAGAAACTCGTAGGCTACGCCGAAGGCCTACTGCAGAAGCTTGGCCTGCACTACCGGGTACTCGAGCTGTGTACCGGGGACATGGGATTCGGCGCCGCCAAATGCTACGACCTCGAAGTGTTCGCGCCCGCCGAAGAACGCTGGCTCGAAGTCTCCTCGGTCTCGAACTTCGAGGATTTCCAGGCCCGTCGCGCCAACATACGGACCAAAATCGAAGGCAAGGCCCAGTTCGTTCACACGTTGAACGGATCGGGACTTGCGACGCCGCGCGTGTTGGTGGCGCTGCTGGAATCGAACCAGACCCCGGAAGGGGGATTCAGGATTCCGGAGTGCTTGCGGCCGTACATGGGCGGGTTGGAAGAGATTCGGCCTAAGAAGAAATGAAGGAAAGGTTTAAGGTCGAAGGTCTAAGGGTTAAGGCGGATTACATGACTTCACATGGATCCTATCCCGCCTTAATCCCTAAACCTTAAACCTTTCCTCAGTAGACCCCAGGGAACCCCACCGCTTGGCCGCCGAAATAAACTTCCCCACCCGCTTCCTCCGGCTTCTCCCCCCGCTCCGCAAGCTCAGCAGCTGGCTCACTTCGCTTTCCCTCGCCAACATCAAGTACATCCTGTTCACCAGCGCCTTGGCGTTGCTGGCCTGCTTCACCATCCTCAACCAGATCTTCATCAGCAATCTGGAATCCCAGGCGTTGCAGATCAATGACAAGGAAGCGCGCCTTTACGCCGTGGCCATCGCGGAGCAATTGAACCGGGAAGAGATCAACGTCATCTTTAACGAGATCGTGCGCAAATCCCAAGTGCCCATGGTCATCACCGACAACCAGAACGTCCCCATCAACTGGAACAATATCAGCTACAAATTCTGGAGCAAGGGAAAGTCCAAGGTGCCCCAGGTGCCTTTCTTCTACCTGGCCAAGCCCGAGCAGGATTTTCTGCTCAAGCTGGTCAAGAGGATGGACAAGAAGAACCAGCCCCTGGAATTGGAGGCCGAAGGCCATACCTTCGGCTACCTCCATTATGGCGAATTCACCTTGGTGCATATCCTGTCCTGGATGCCCATGGTGGAACTGGTGATCATCTTCCTGTTCTGTTTCGTCGGTTATTTCGGTTTCCATATCATCCGCTCAAGCGAAACCAGCATGCTCTGGGTGGGCTTGGCCAAGGAGACCGCGCATCAGTTGGGGACGCCCATCTCCTCCCTCCTGGGCTGGATCGATTTCATGCGCATGAAATTGGAAAACCTTCCCGAACCCGAAAAGAACCTGCGTATCCTGGGGGAGATGGAAAGCGACATCTCGCGCCTCAACCGCGTGGCCACGCGCTTCTCCCAAATCGGATCGACTCCCGAGCTGAAGAAAGCCGATGTAAACGAAATCCTCGGCTTCACGGCCCACTATTTCTCCTCGCGGTTGCCCCACTTGGGCAAGCGCATCAAGATCGAAATGGAACTGGGCGATCTCCCGGAAATCATGATGAACCGGGAACTGATGGGCTGGGTGATTGAAAACCTGATCCGCAACGCGGTGGATTCGATTGAGGTGGAAGCCGGCGTGATCACCATCGCGACCCGTTATGCTCCCGAGGAGCAAAGCGTCCACATTTCCCTCACCGACAACGGTAAAGGCATACCCCGGGAACACCTTAAGCACATTTTTAACCCGGGCTTTACCACCAAGAAGCGGGGTTGGGGCCTGGGTTTGAGCCTTTGCAGGCGGATCGTGAATGAATATCACGAGGGAAAAATCTATGTTGAGAAAAGCCAAAAAGACGTGGGAACGCAGTTCGAGATAGTGCTGCCCCTGGCTCCGGAAAGGTCGAACAGGAAAAAGACATGAGCAATACCGGTAAACGCCTCCTTTGGGTCGATGACGAAATCGAATTCCTGCGCGCCCACATCATGTTCATGGAAGAGCATGGCTACGTGGTCGAGAAGGCGACCAACGGCGACGATGCGCTGGCTCTCATCAAAAGCAACCCGTACGATCTGGTCCTGCTCGACGAGCAGATGGCGGGCAAGGACGGCTTGTCGACCCTGGAAGAGATCAAGGAGTTCGATCAGAACATCCCCGTGGTGATGGTGACCAAGAGCGAGGAAGAACGCCTGATGGAAGCCGCCCTCGGCCGCAACATCAACGGTTACCTCATCAAGCCCGTCAACCCTTCGCAGATCCTTTCCGTGTGCAAGAGCATCCTGCACTCCCGAGCCATCCGCAGCAACCACGTGACCTCGGCCTACGTGCGCGAACTCGCCGATAACAAGTCCAACCTGATGACCAACCTGCTCCCCTCCAAGTGGGAGAAGATCTTCTTCTCATTGTGCAAGTGGGACAACGATCTCCAGGCCCTCTCCGATCAGGGCCTGCAGGATACCCACAATGGGCAGAAGAAGGAAGTGGCGAAAAAGTTCATCTCCTATGTCGAGGAGAACTACGTCTCCTGGTTCGGCAAGAAGGGCGGCAATCCCAACATTTGCACCCAGTCGCTCAAGCGCAAGGTCGTGCCCATGGTGAAGAAGGGCGACAAGGTCTGCCTGCTGGTGATGGCGGGCTTCCGCGTCGACCAATGGCTTGCCCTACAGCCCCTGCTGGAGCCCATCTTCAAGGTCGAGAACGCCATGGCCTGGTCCCTGCTACCCAGCGAGAAGACCAATTGCCGCGTCGGCCTGTTCTCGGGCCAATCGCCCCGCGAAGTAAGCCTCAAGCAGCCGCAAATGTGGAAGAAGATGCAGGAGGAGGACGATAAGGCCCCCTATGAACGCGAACTGCTGCGCCAGAATCTGCGCATCAACGGCGTGGACATCGAGGATCCCAAGATCATCCATCTGCGCCAGCCCGAAGACAGCCAGAAGCTGGCCAGCGATCTGGACAAGTACGACGACGAGTCCCTGCTGACGGTGGTGGTGGAATTCTTCGACATGCTCAACAACCTGCGCCGGGAGAATCCCGTGCTCAAGGAAATCGCCCCGGACGAACGCGGCTTCCGGGAACTGGCGCGCACTTGGTTCAAATCGTCGAAGCTGTTCGAGATCCTCAAGATGATGGCCGAGAAGAAGCGCACGGTAATCCTTACCAGCGACCACGGCACCGTGCTGGTGGATGCCCCTGCCGAGGTATTCTGCCAGGAAGAAAAGACCCCGAATCCCCGCGTGAAAATCGGCCAGAACATTTCCTGCGACGAACGCCATGCCCTGTTCGTGGAAACCCCGGTACAGTACGGCTTACCGGGCGAGGTGGGCGAAGTCGCCTATGCCATCGCCAAAGACAACTTCTACTTCGTATATCCCAACAAGTTCCAGTACTTCGTAACCCAGTTCAAGGGCCAGATGGTCGGCGGCGGGTTGTCCATCGAGGAGTTGCTGATCCCGTTGGTGACCCTGACACCCAAAGAAGGCTAGTACCCCAACCCCAAAATAGCGAGACGAAGGCGGCGAGGGATGGGGGTTCAGCGCAAGGCGCGCCGACGCGGGAATAGTAGCACTATTCTAAGGAGGCGCAACGCCGCGCTGGGCCCCCAGACCCGGCGAAAGCGTCTCGCTATTTTGGGGTTGGGGTACTAGTGGAAGAATTCGTCTCGGGGTCGGAGGAGCAGACCTTGGCATGGGCCCGGTCTTTCGCGGCCCGCCTGTCCCCGGGCGACACGGTCGCATTGTCTGGCAACCTGGGAGCGGGCAAGACCGTAGTCTGCCGCGGCATCGCTCTGGGGCTTGGCTTCACAGGGGACGTACATTCCCCTTCTTATGCGTTAGTGCACGAATACGCCGGCGGGCGATTACCCTTGTTCCACATGGATCTCTACCGATTGGCCCCCGGCGCCGATTGGGAGGAAATCGGCCTGGATCATTATTTCCAACAGGGGGGCGTATGCCTGGTGGAATGGGCCGAACGCATGCCTGCAGGGACGCCTTTTACCTGGAGCCTGGGATTGAGGGCGGAAGGGGAGTCGCTGCGTAACATTCAGGTTACCGAGGGCTGACGCCCTGGCCCCCGTCAAGCTACCGGGGCCGGTGATATCAGGGCTTGGCGGCGGGGGCCTTTGCCAAGGCGGAATCCACCCAGGCCAGGTCTTCCGGATTCAGCAAATCGCGGTGGGGGATTTTCCCGAGTTGGGCTCCCAAGCCGGTGACGTCGCCGGCTGCGGCGCATTTCTTGGCCTCAATCACGGCTGTGTTCTGCTGCTCCTGGACGGATTCCACCGTATCCAGGCGAGCGTAAATCGTGCTGTCGTTTTTCGTGGTAAGGTACTGGGCCGATTTGAGGGCTTCGTACAAATCGCCCGCCTCGCGGAATTTCCCGGCCTTGTATAGGGCATCGGCTTCCTGGAATCGGCCCAAGGAGGCCCGCTTCTGGTATTGATAGAAACCGGTAAAGGCGCCGATGAGAACGACCAGGCCAATACCGATGACCCAATCCCAGAAGCTGCTTTGCTTCCCGCCGTCCTCTTTCTCCAGGAAACTCATGCCTTTTCCTTTCGCTCGCGCGCGGCTGTTAAGGTAGTAAAACCCGCTTTTGCCACCGGGTCAGGCGCGGATCGCGCCAGCAATCCGCGTAGCGCGAGTAGAGACCGGCCCAGGGGATGGAAGTGATGGAGAGCAAGGCGAAGATGAGCACTCCCAGCGCCGTGAAGCGACCGCCTACCCGCGTCCTGATCTCGGACTCACGGGCCCCGAAACCGTAGCTGACCGGGCAGGCCAGGGCGGGAAACATACCTGCCAGCGCCGACCAGACGGCAGCCAGGCGCGCCAGGGAATAGGCGTCGGACAGGCCCAAATGCAAGGACTCGAGCCGCGGTCCCAGCAGCCACAAGGCCCGCCGGCCTTCGCCCCAAGCGTAGCGGAGCATCAGACGCCACACGCCTGGGTCCAGGATCCAGCGGGCACCCGCCTTACGCAAACGCGCCCTGAAACGCGCCAATCCCAACGCCCAGGCATCCGGTAACCGCAAAGCGCCCCGTTGGCCATCGGGCGCTTCGCCGGGCGCGGCCGCAGCCGGTTGCGATTCCTCGAACAGGTCGTCGTCGTCCCCGGCGTACCCTTCGTTTTCATTCTCGTGGCCCCACAGGGCGCGTCCGGGTTCCACCGCCAGGGTTTTCCGGATCCACAGGAAACGCATGCCCGCGGTAAACCGCAGCACGGCCGGGCTTTCGTATTCGGCATGGTAGTGGAAGCGGACGGCGTAGAGAAGGAGCAGGAACAGGAGCGGGATGGCGGCCAGGATCGCCCAGACCATCCCGGACCCTTACTTGGCGGCCGGCGCGGCGGCGGGCGCCTTGGCCGGGACGGTCTTCGCGGGAGCTTTGACGGGCGTGTTGCTGGCCTTTTCGGATTTCGACTTCACGCTGTCGGCCGGCTTGGCGTCGGCGGCGCCGCTGCCCTTCTTCTCCAACTTGCCGATAAGCCCGTCGATGTTCGAAGTCTGCAGGATCTTATGGAACTGCTCCCCGTAATTGCGGGATGTGCTCAGATCATCGATGATCAGATCCCAGGCCTTCCAGGTGGTATCCCGCGCCATCAGCTTGTAGGTAACGATGGATTCGGTTCCTTTGGACCAGACATGCGCGGTGACGCTGGCCTTGGTGGCTGCCACTTCCGGGGCATCGTAGGTACTCGAATCGGATTGGTAGACTTCCAGCTTCTTGACCGAGGCGTTCTCGACCATCTCGCGGAATGCCTTAACGAAATGCTTTTGCTGTTCCGGCGTCATGGTCTTCCAGGTTTCCGGGCCCAAAGCGCGCTTACCCAACTCCTCGAAATCGAAGATGCCGTTGATGAGCACCTTTAGGCGGTCGGTATTCTTGGAAGCGCCTTTGTCGCGGAGCATCTTCTGGAGCTCGGCGTCCTTCTTCTTGATGATGGCTACGGGGTCACCCGGGGTCGCGGCCAACGCCACGGACGCCATCGCCAGAATTCCCGCTATCGCCGATTTCAATCCGAACATGCCACGCTCCCGGTCTTAACCCTTAGGTCCCAAATTATGAATATAATCCCCCAGAGTCCATCCAATCGCTTTGATGACTTTGGAGACTGCGAGGTCGTAATTCAGCACGGCTTCGAAATAATCCCGTTTCGCGCCCAGCACCGTTTTAAAAGGCGAAATCATGTCCTTGGCGGTGGAGGGATCCAAATCGTATTTCAGGGCCGCGCCTTTGAGCCAGGCCTCCGCGGCGCGCAGGGACTTCTGCGCCTCGACCACGTTGGCTTTGCAATTGAGCATCTGCGCGTACTCGTCCTGCATCTTGAGGAGAAGGCCGCGGGCCGCGTAGGTTTCGGTGCGCTCCAACTGCGTGAGCTCGATCTTCTCTTTGCGTACCTTCTCGTAACGCGACCAGATATTGAGGTTGAGCTTCATGCCGAGGCCGCCCACACCGGTGATTTCATTCAAGGGATCGCGCGCGAAAGGATCCTCACCGCCCGACTGGCGATCGGTCGACCAGGCCTTGGTGTATTTGAAACTGGCGAAGAGGAAGATATCCGGACCCAGTTCGCCCTTGGCGACGCGCACCAGTTCCCGCCTCGCAGCCAACCCGTTTGCCAATCGCTTGAGATCGGGATGATGCATCAGCGTGAGCATCTTCAGGGAATCGAGGCTGGGAAAGGTTTCCGTGCGCATGGGCAGGATGGCATCCTTGGGCTCCAACGCGATCGAATCGGAAACCTGCAGCAGGAAGCGCAGTCCCAGATCGGCGCGGGCCACCCCCAGATCGGCCTCGTTATGCGCCTTGGCCAACGCGTAGCGTCCCGCCTTCAGCTCCAACAAATCGGTTTGCTTGATGCTCTCATCGCCGTCGTCGAGCATCTCTTCCATTTTCTTCTGGGCCTTGTCGAGTTCCTTCGCGGCATCTTTCAGGATGCCCGCCATCTGCCCCGCGTAAACCCGTTGGAAATACAGCTTCTGCGCGTCCTCGGAAACGTCGAGCTTTTCCTTTTGGAATTGGGCTTCGGCAACCTTGATGTTGGCGGCGGCGGCCTTGTGGCCGGCGCGGTAACGCGAGAAGTTCAGCGGCTGGGCGACGGTGGCTTCGATGCCGAAGAAGGGCCCCCAATTACCGTAATCGTAATCCTTCTGGAATTGCCGCACGGGAAGGGTATCCGTCTTCACCGACGGGTTGACGAAGTGGAGGCTGGTGGTGTCGAGCAGGGATTTCAGGCCGGGGGCCGGACCGATCCCGGTTTCCACGGAAAAGCGCGGCAAGATGGCGCCCATCTCCAGTTCGTGGAGCTTTTGCGCGGCTTTATCGATCTCGAGCCGCTTCTCCTGGAGCATGGGTTGGATTTCCATGGCCCGGCGATCGGCGGCGATATAGTCGAAGGCATCCCTGGCGGTCGCGGGACGGGAGGTATCGACGGCAACCGGAGTCGGTGCCGCCGGAGCCGGGGCGGAGTCGGTAACCGCTGCCGGCGCTTCTGCGGCGACAGGGGGCGTGGCGGCGGGAGGGGAGGCTTTGTGGGCAGGTTTGGCAGGATGCGCCGTAGTGGCGGCGATCAGTGGAGACGCGGCGAGAAAGCAGGCCAACGCCCGCGCGATAACTCCCTTTTCGGCCCCAAAGCGCATTTAAACTTCAGATCCGGTAGTTATCTTGTGTAAAATATCGGATAGAATCGATGACATCATTTACGAACCCCTCAAAATTAACATTTATTATCCGCATGACGCGTGCCTTTAGAGTTCGCTGAAGAGACCCGTGAAGTGAGCCCTGAAGCAACCTCCAAGAGCTGACCGGCAAGGCGCGTGAACGACCAGACCGTCGAACTACCCGAAGAGATCTCCCCGGAATGGGTTTCCCGCGAACATTCCCGCCTTATGGAAGGGGCGCGGGACGTGGGCCTCAAACTGGACTGCCGCCGCCTCCGCAAGCTCGACTCCCTCTCCACGGCCTGGCTGGCCCACCTCCAGGAAACCCTTTCCCGGTCCGGCAAAAAGCTGGTGCTCGTCGGCCTTTCCCCGGAACTGAAAGAGGACTTGGCCAAAGTCACCCTTCCGGAATTCCCGAAGGAAGAGGCCAAGCCCGTTCCGCCGCTGCCCGAACGCGTAGGCGAGGGCGCCTTCGGCCTGTTCGTGGAAATCCGCGATACCCTGGTACTCCTCTCCGAATCCCTGTACTGGTCCACCGCAGCGCTATTCAAGCCCAAGACCCTGCTGCGCGAGGATGCCATCATCCAAATGGTGCGGCTGGGCAGCAGCGCCATGCCCATCGTGCTCCTGCTTTCCACTTTGATCGGGTTTACCCTCGCCATCCAATCCGGCATCCAATTGCAAAAGTTCGGCGCCACCGTATTCCTGGCCAGCGGCATGGGCATCAGCATGGTCACCGAGATCGGCCTGGTGATGACCGCCGTGATCCTGGCAGGCCGATCGGGTAGTTCCATTACCGCGGAAATATCCACCATGGTCGTGCAGGAAGAGGTGGGCGCGCTGCATTCCATGGCCATCAATCCCATTCACTACCTGGTATTGCCCCGCTTCTGGGCCATGAGCCTGACCATGCCATTGCTTACCCTCCTTTCCGCAGCGTCGGGAGTGTTCGCCGGAATGATCGTGGGGTTCTTTTTCTTCAAGCTCTCTCCCGCTTCGTACCTAGCCGAATTGCGCGGCGCGGTGAGTTTGAATTTCCTGGGACAGGCCCTGGCCAAGTCCCTTACCTTTTCCTGGATCATCGCCCTGGTGGCGATCAATAAGGGGTTGAACGTCCGCGGGGGCGCCGATTCCGTCGGCAAGGCCACCACTTCGTGCGTGGTGACCTGCATATTCTCGATTATCCTGGCGGATGCCGTGTTTTCCTTCATCTTCTACTATTGAGACGACGCATGGACGCAACCGCGAAGCTACGTGTGGATCATCTGAAAGCCGGCTACGACGGCAAGGTGGTGCTGGAAGACGTCTCCCTGACCGTCGCCGCGGGAGAGATCCGCGTCATCCTGGGGGCTTCCGGATGCGGCAAGTCCACCCTGCTCAAGACCGTCATCGGATTGGAAAAACCCCTGGGCGGCGAAATCGAGATGTTGGGAACAAAGGTGGATTGGAGCGAAGGCCGGCCCCCGACGGCGCAATTGCGGCGCATGGGCGTGCTCTTCCAGGGGGGCGCGCTGCTTTCCTCCCTCACCGTCGGCGAAAACGTCTCCCTGCCCTTGCGTATCCACAATCCCGGCCTGCCCCGCGCCGTGGTCGAAGACCTGGTACGCGTCAAGCTGGGCCAGGTGAAACTGGGGCATGCTTACGCCAAGCTGCCCAACGAGCTTTCCGGCGGCATGCGCAAGCGCGCCGGGTTGGCGCGGGCCATCGTGAATGATCCGGAGCTGTTGTTCTGCGACGAGCCTTCGGCGGGCCTGGACCCGGTAACTTCCAGGGGACTGGACGATTTGCTGCTGGAACTCCGTGAAAGCCTGGGCATCACCATGGTGGTGGTCACGCATGAGCTGGATTCTATCCGCACGCTCTGCGACAAGATTACCTTCCTGGCCAAGGGCAAGGTGGTCTTCGACGGCAAACTGGATGACGCGGAGCGCAACGGCCCGCAAGCGGTCAAGGATTTCCTGGCGCGCAAATCCGCGCCCGAGGACGGCAAGGCAAGGTCCCTTGCGTTCAACCTGGAGGACGCATAATGGACGTAAGCAAAGGCGAGAAGGCCCGACTAGGCGCTTTCCTGCTCGGGACGGCCGCCTTCCTGGCGATCGTGCTTTTCTACATGGTCGGCAAAAAGGTATTCACCCGCAAGGTGCCCTACTATACCCGGCTCTCCGAATCGGTGAGCGGCCTGGAACTGGGTACTCCGGTGAAGCAGAACGGCGTGGACGTAGGGAACATCTCCGCCATCCTCACCGATTCGGGCGACATCACCAAATCGGTGGTGCGTTTCGAAGTGGCCAAGGGCACGCCCATCAAATCGGACATGCTGGCCACCATGGGCAGTTACGGCATCACCGGGCTCAAGTACCTGGAGATAACCGGCGGCAGTTACTCATCCCCGGATGTTCCGCCGGGAGGCGAAGTGCGCTCGGAGCTTTCCATAATCGGAAAATTCACGGCGCGCGCGGACAGTATCGCCCAGAAGATCGACAAGCTGCTGGGAAACGTCCTCGCCATCACCGAATCGCAAGGCAGGGATCAGGTGGAACGTCTGGTGCGGAGCTCGGCCAACCTGGCTTCCTCGCTGGACAGCCTGACCGCGGATGTGGCGCGCATCAAACCGGGCAAGCGCCTGGATATCATCCTGGGCCAAGTGGAAGCCGCCACCTTGACGCTCAAGACCAAGATCCAGAAAGCCGATATCGACGAGACCGTGCATGAATACCGCAAAGCCGCCGAGGGCGCCACCGGCGTGGCGCAGAAGCTCGACATCACCATCCTCCGCATCCAGGAGGATCTGTCGCAGTCGATGAATAATCTGAAAGAGACCATGAAGAACATGAATGCCTTCAGCAGGCAGATCAAAGACAACCCTTCCGTGCTGCTGCGCTCGGAAGAAAAAACGGAGCGCCACAAATGACGCGACCCAGCGCCAGGCCCGTCGCCGTGGCGGCGGCCATCCTTCTCCTTTCCGGGTGCTTTTACGGAAAGGTCCAGGAAACCAAATATTACGTGCTCGACTACGTGCCGACGCCCTCGAAGGAACGCCTGGAGAAAGGGACCTACCCTTTCGTTCTGCGCATGCGTGATTGCAACATCGCGGAGGCATACCGCCGCAGCCAAATCGTCTACCGCCAGTCGGCCAACCAGATGCAGTTCTACGGATTGCACCTGTGGGCGGTCGATCCGGATCGCATGATCACGGACTTGGCCATGAAGCACCTCAAGGCCGCGCGCCTGTTCGATAACGTCACGCGGGCGATCGAGAATTACGTTCCCGACTTCTACCTCTCCTGCGACGTGCAGGCCATCGAGGAATACGACAGCAAGGAGAACTGGTACTCGCACCTCTCCATCGAATACCAGCTGGAGGACGCCAAGACCAACCAAATCACCTGGAAGAAGCTGTACGACCTGCGTAAAACCGTATCCCAACAGGAACCGGTTTACATCGTGCGCGAGCTTTCCGTGCTGGTGGAAAGCATCAACGAGCGCCTGGTGCAGGAGCTGGAGGTGGTGCTGGACGAAGCCAAGTACAAGAAGCAGACCCGCAACGATACCGCCCAGGCCGATACCACCGCCAAGGCCAAGCGCTGATCCATGCGCGCATGCGTCGTTCCCATCCTCTTCGCCTCCTGGCTGGCTTCGGCCGCATCGGGGGCGCAAATAGGGGACCTTCCCGGCGAGGACGTCTCCAGCGGCGAAGTGCGTGATTCGGAACACCGCGTGCAAGCGGAGGCCCCCGTAAAGCGGACCACGAATTGGCTCGCAGCATCGGTCGAGGATCAATTGGCCCGTGAGCGGACCTTGATTCCCATGGGCAAAGGCGCCGTTTTCATCCCTAGCTATACCGAGCCCCGCCGCGAACCCGAAATCAATATCACCACCCTAGGCGGCAGACCTGTGAGGACGGGATCGACGGGACAACGCATCCTTCTCGATTCCGGCAATTACACCGTGCGGCTGGGATCAGGGACCAGCGTCCAGCAAATCCCCTTCGACGTTGTCGTAGAGGAAGGCCATACCACGGTGATTCCCCCGGAGTGGGGAGGCCTGCTGGTGGAAACGCTGCTCGCCGATGGCACCTACATCGAAGGCCAGTACGAAGTGATCCGCATGGATAAGTGGATCAACTACGGTAAGGGCCGCGGCCTGACGGAAGAGCGCGTTCAGGACATCAAGGCCTGGTTGCTTCCCCCCGGTATGTACCGCATCAGCAAGCGGGGCGAAGGCTTCAACTCCCTGGTGAATTACATCACGGTCCAGATCAACCCCGGCGAATTGTCCCAGATGGAATTGATCTTCGATAAGCAGATCGGCGGGGACATCATCGCGGGCGGAACCAAGTCCCTGAGCGCCCGGGTGAAGGTGGGAAGCTTTTGGACGGCGGGTCTGCGCGCGGGCGGAAACGTGAACTTGACCCGGGTGACCGACGACGCGGGCATCCGCAAGGAGGCCGCGCAGGTCTCGGACGATTTGCGGATGAAAATCCAATTCGATAACGCGCTCTACCTGGGAACCACCGATCTGCTCATGGAGGACAATTTCAGCAAGGAGCGCGGGCAGCGCCTGAACGTGACCTCGGATATCGCCCAGTTCCGCACGACCTGGATCCGTCGTCTGACGCCGTGGCTGGGTCCGTACATCCGGGGTACGGTCGAGACGCATCTTTTCGAGCGGAAGCCTGAAAAGGACACCGTCATCATCGCCCATTACGAAGATTCCAGCGGAGTGCAGGTAAAGCGGACCGAGGTGGACGCGACAGGCAAATTCATAGTCGAACCGGCCCTGGATCCGGTCACCTTCGGCGAAGGCGCGGGTTTCAATGTGGAGCTGAGTTCGAAATACTACCTTGACGCGGCTACCCAGCTGGGTTTGGCTGCGCATCAAAAGTTCACAGATTTCAGTTATGTCTCGAACCAGCAGGGCGAGTACCTGAAAAGCGAGTCGACCTTCGAAATCGGGGCGGAAGGCATCCTGACCGGCACATTGCGGTTGGGATCGGAAATGGCACTGGACTTGCGCCTGGAAATGTTCGCCCCCAACGCCAATCCTTCGCGCTTGCGGCTGAACGATCTCACGGCGGACTTCCGGTTCTTCCTCAGCCGGAATCTGGAAGTGGGCTACCTTTACCAGGTCAAGCAAATCGAAGAGACGAAGAACCGGTTCCCCAGTTCCCACAACATTTCCCTCCGCCTTTCCTTCAACTATTGATCGCTCGCGCCCATGGCGCGCAGGTAGGCCTTGGCCGCCGCGGGAAAATCCCAGCGGTATCCATTGACCGGAGGCAGGCTCGCGCCCGCGAGATAGGCGGAAACCTTGCTCCGCATTTCGCGCCCGTCTCCGTATAAATCGATGGGGGCCCCTTGGGAAAGCAGCCATCGGGTTAGCGGGAGATCGGCGGCGAGGATGGGTTTCCCCAACCCGAACAGGTGCAGCATGGCGCCGCTATTGCTCTTGAACCGCATGGGGCACAGGAAAATATCGCAAAGCCGCAAATGCGCGCCCACGTCTTGCGGCGCGATCCATCCGGTGATGTGTACGCGCGACGCCAGTCCCCTCGCTTCCGCTTCTGCGCGGAGGCGGGCTTGCATGCCGTCGCCCTCGCGGTTTCCGCCTAGGAGCAACAAGCCTACGCCGGCATCCAAACCCGCGAGCAGATCGAAGGCGGTTCCGTAGTCGAGCCCGGGATTCAGGAAACCGAAAATGCCGATCACGGCACGAGTGCCGGCCAGGAACAACTCCGATCGGGAGGGAGCCGCGCCGTCGGTCGGCGGGGCATAGACCGCATGCGGCACGGGGGCCAGTATCTTACCGGGCGCAGCCGACAGCAGAATCTCCGCACCCGGTCCGGACAAGGGAATTACCGCCCGGGCCCCATAGGCCATCGCTTGCAAGCGCTTTTCCTTCGCATAGCCGCGATGCCGCCAATGGTAGGCCAATCTCTTGAGCCAGAGCAAAGGGGGAAACCGCGATCGCAATTCCGAGTAGGGGAAGGCGAAGGGATCTTCCCGGTAGACTTCATGGGGCACCACGTAGACCTTGCCGCGATGGCGCGCGCCCAACCTTTGCATGAAATCATCCGAGGGAACCAGCGAGCGCTCGTATTGGACCAGGATGGCGCGGCAGCCGGATAGCTCCGGCGAAGCCAGCGCGGAACGGAAAGGGACGAATTGGAGTTCACATTCGGCAGCCAGCGCCGCAGCCAATCGCCCGGTATAGTCGGCGACGCCGCAAGGCTGGGTCCGGTCGGGACCTACGAGGCCGATGCGGGGACGTGAGGCCATGGGGTGGATTATACCATCCCCGTCCTACTTGTGCTTACTCTTGGCCCGTTCGGACATCACCACAGTTTCGGCCGGTACCGAGGAGGTAATCCAGCAGTTACCGCCGATCACGCTGCCTTTGCCGATGGTGGTCTGGCCTCCCAGCACCGTCGCGCCCGCGTAGATGGTCACGTTGTCTTCGATGTTGGGATGGCGCTTGATGCCCTTGATGGGGTTTCCGTCCTTGTCCTTCGGGAAGCTGAGAGCGCCCAAAGTCACGCCCTGGTACAACTTCACGCCCCTGCCGATGACGGTAGTCTCGCCGATCACGACTCCGGTGCCGTGATCAATGAAGAAGCCGGGACCGATGACGGCCCCGGGATGGATGTCCGAGCCGGTGCGCGAATGCGCGACTTCGCTCATCATGCGCGGCAGCAAAGGAACCCCCGCGCGGTAAAGCTCATGGGCGAGGCGATGGGTCGAGATGGCCTGGACGAAGGGATAACTCATCAGCACCTCGAGCACCGAGCCCGCGGCCGGATCCCCTTCGTAGGCGGCGAGCAGGTCTTCCCCTAATACCGCGCGGATACCGGGTAGGGCTTCCAGGAGACGATCGGTGGTCTCCATGGCCTGTCCGGGCCGATCCGCGGCAGTCGCGGCCGAGGCCGCCGCGCGGGGTCCGCTCAGGGAGGCGGAATAATCCAAGGCCTTGGCGATGTGGCCCGAGAGGGAAGCACGCGCCGAAGCCAGGCTGTCGCGCAGGAAACCGTCCAACTCGTCCTCGCGTACCACCTGGTTACCGAACACGCCCGGGAAAAGGATGGAAAGCAATTGGTCCACCAACTGTGCCACCGCATCGCGGCCGGGCAATTGATGGGCTTTCTGCATGTTGCACAGGTTATCGCCGGAGATGGCCTTGCCCAGGCTGGCAGCCAGGGAGGCGATATGATTTTTATCCATCGATGCGTTCACATTGGGCCTACAGGTCTATTGCGAAATATACCCCCAAAGGCCGGGGCCGCCAAGCGCGGGAGGCCGCACGGGCTTCGAGCGAACCTCCACGGGCGCCGGTCCGCGCAAATGTTAATTTGGGGATATGCTCATCCTTGTCGACGAGAACATACCCATGGGCCGCGAAGCCTTCGCCGCCCATGGCGAAGTCAGGCTCTTCGCGGGGCGCGGCCTCACGCGCGCCCAGCTCTCCGATGCCCAAGCCTTGATAGTCCGATCCGTGACCCGGGTGGACGCGAAGCTGCTGGAAGGAACCCAGGTCCGGTTCGTCGGGACCGCCACCATCGGCACCGATCATGTGGATATGCCCTGGCTGGCCGAACGCGGCATCGGGTTCTCCTCCGCTCCCGGTTGCAACGCCAACTCCGTGGGTGAGTACGTGGCCTCGGCCCTGACCGGATTGGAATCACGACAGGGATTCCCACTCGCGGGCAAAACCCTCGGCATCATCGGCTGGGGCCATGTGGGTAAACGGGTGGAGGCCAAGGCAGCGGCCTTGGGCCTCCGCATCCTCCGCAACGATCCTCCTTTGCAAGCCGCCGCGCATGACGCCCGGAGCTTTTCCCCGCTGGAACGCCTGACGGTCGAATGCGATATCCTCTCCCTGCATGTCCCCCTCATCACGGACGGCTCCCACCCCACCCTGCGCCTGTGCGACGCCGGATTTTTCTCCCGCCTGGCGAAACCGATCGTCCTGCTCAATACGTGCCGCGGCGAAGTCATCGACGAAACGGCCCTGCGCACCGCCCGCCGCTCCGGAAAAATCCGCCATCTGGTGCTGGACGTCTTCGCAGGTGAACCTCGGCCCGACCCCGCCACCTGCGCGGCCGCCGATCTGATCACCCCGCATATCGCCGGGTATTCCCTGCCCGGCAAACTCAACGGCACCACCCAGGTCGCCGCCGCGTTCCGGCGGCATTTCGGTTACGCCGATGCATGGAAACCGGAATACCCCGCGCCCGCCGAAGCCGACATCGCTTATGTTGAGGAATCCGATACCGCTTTCGAACGGCGCTGCATCGCCGCCGTATATGATGTCGCCGCCGACGATGCGCGCCTGCGCGCGGCGCTCACGGAAAGCGACCCGGGAAAGGGATTCGATCGCCTCCGGCGCGAATATCCCATCCGTCACGAATTCGGATCATTTCAGGTAATCCGCTTACCGGAGGAAAAGCGGGTATTGCGCTCCCGCCTCTCCGGCCTCGGTTTCCGCGACGGTTGAATGCAACGCCCGGCCCGGTGGCCCAATTGCGGCCGAATGCGGATCGCTCCTCCATCCCGATTTCCGGCAATCGAAAAAAAGGCAAACTTCGGGATGCGATTAAAGTAGTGGAGATTTCTTGACGGATCCATTACCTTAGCTGCATGGCTCCGGCGACCCAGAGAATCGTCCCCGGAACCGGTCCTTGCGAGGACGGCTACCGGGCAGGGTGGCCCAAATCAGGTACATTGTCCCAAAGCCGACAGCCCAGGAAAGGACTGCCATGAAGAACATGCTTTCCCAGCAGACGCCGGTCCGCTCCCTGCTCAAGATGCGACCAATGGCGATCGCCTTGTTGGATAAGCGGAAAATCCGGTACTGGGATTCGCTGGACAAGCCCCTGAGCGACCTGTTCCGTCGCGAAGGCATGGAAGACTTCCTGGACGAGGTATCCTATGCCCGCGTCCCTGCCCCGGACACTGACTGGACGGCCATGCCCCTCTACGTTCTGGTGGATTACCTGACCCACGAGCATCGCGACCTGCTGCTGCATGAGATCGCGGATATCAACCATCTGCTCGACATCCATACCTTGACCGACACCCCGGAAGCCCGGGATTTGCGCCCCATCCAGAAGGAATTCCAGGACTGGGTCCGGGTTTTCCAGGCGCATATCGACCAGGAGGAGACGGTGCTTTTCCCCAAGGTATTGCGTTACGAGGCCTGCCTGCGGGACCGAAACGTGCACCCGGAATTCCACCGCGGATCCATCCAATCCTATATGGCCACCCGCGAAGCGCGGGAAGGCAACCAGTTCTACCAGGATTGCGAAGTCCTGGCTTCCCGGCTAGCCGCCCATGAGGCCGCCAATCCCGGGTTCCCGGCCGCCGGCGAGCTCTCGACCCTGGCAGCCGGCCTGTCGGAAAAGCTCAACGC
>JAHFCH010000298.1 GCA_023249635.1 Fibrobacterota bacterium | reverse complement strand
TTACGCAGCCGAGATCCGGAAATTACCGGAACCGCCTATCCTGATCGGCCACTCTTTCGGCGGGCTGATTGTCCAATTGCTTTTGGATCGGGGATTGGGCAGCGCCGGTATCGCCATCGACCCAGGACCCCCTCGCGGGGTTTTACCCAGCCCCAGGGCCGTGGTTTCCGCGCTGCCCGTGCTCCTGGCCTGGATGGGATGGCGCCGAGTCCTGTCGATGTCCTTCAAGGGTTTCGCGACGACCTTCGCCAATCGCCTCCCCGGCAACGAAATGCGCGCCGTTTTCGATCGGCATATCGTTCCCGCCCCCGGCCGTATCTACTTCCAGGCCGCCTTGGGCTTGGGAATCGGCCTCAACTTCAAGAACCCGGGCCGCGCAAAACTATTGCTGGTCGCGGGAGAGGAGGACAAGACCAGCACGATTTCCATGGTGCGCGCCATGCATAAACGCCATAGCCGTTCGCCCGCGCATACCGATTTCATTTCCTTCCCGGGAAGAAGCCATTGGTTGATCGCCGAACCGGGCTGGGAGGAGGTCGCAGGCGGTTTGTTGGAGTGGATCCGGAAAACCGAGGCGGTACACGTCCCGCGATAAGCTTTGATCCCATGGCCCACCCCCGGGCCGTGGATTCCCGCCCATGGCGGGTCTAAGCCGCATTTCCATATCACCCACGCCGGATCTGCCCGGAAATCGCGCCTGAACAGCACGATATCGCTGGCAACCTGCCAGCGGAAACCCGCCCGGGCACAGGGGCCAACCACGGCCTAGCGCATAGACTTAGGGAGCTTCAGGGGGGTCGATGTTCAAGCGTGGGGCAGACGAGAGCCGGGCGGCCGGCGGGTATACGGGCCTACTCTCGGCGGGCCTGCTCGCCTTGGGCGTCGCCGGCATCCCCGTGCGCGCCCATGTCGCCGCCTCCATTCGCGACTACGACGGTTCCGCCCCAGAGACCTTGCCCAAAACCCTCGCCGCGACCGGCCTCTACGATGCGGTCGCCTCCAAGCCCCGCAAGGTCAGCGACGGAATCAAGGCCTACGAAGTCAACGCGGCCCTCTGGAGCGACGCCGCGGCCAAGCAACGCTTCGTCGATGTGCCCGTCGGATCCAAAATCGTTCCCACTGATTCCGATCAATACGTGATCCCGGACAAGACGGTTTTCATCAAGAATTTCTCCATCGATACGGTCTACGGCGATTCAGCGACGCGCATCCTCATCGAAACACGCTTCCTGGTGGTGCGCAAGGACCCCGCTTCCTCGGACAAACGCTATTACGGCTTTACCTACAAATGGGCCCGGGATCAGAAGGATGCGGAGCTGCAAGATCCGGGGGCGGGCCTGGATACCGCCATCGCCATACGCCTGCACGGAAAACCGGCGGGGAAACGTTGGAGTTACCCCAGCGGATCGGATTGCAACCAGTGCCATCGCGGCCGCGGCACCTTGGGGTTCATCACCCCGCAATTGAACCGCCCCGATGCGGCCGATGCCGCCGTCAACCAGCTCAAGGCCTTGTTTACCTCCGGCGTCCTCTCCGCCGATATTTCCGCCAAGGCGGGTTTGCTTCGATGGGTGGGGTCCAAGGAAACCGGCGCCGCCGCCACCGTCGAAGCCAAATCGCGTTCCTACCTCGCGGCCAATTGTTCCCATTGCCACGGCAACAAGCAAAGCCTGGAAGGCGCCGAGCACGACTTCGATTATTTCGCAGCCAACCGCGAAATCCATTTTCCCAAGTCGGCCACGGGCTTTCTGGGCAAGCCCACCGCCAAGGAAGCGGGCTACCCGCAAGTGGTCTATCCCGGCTATCCCGAAAGCTCCCTGGTGGTGTTCCGCATGCTGGCCCGCGGGGATCTTTCCGCTCGCGGTACCCAGCAGATGCCGCCGCTGGCTACGTACCAAAGCGACTCGGTCGCCGTGGGCGCGATGAAAGATTGGATCTGCTCCCTGGCCTCCAAGGCGCGCGCCTGCTCCCTGCCCAAGGTGCAGGACGACGACAGCTATTGGGAACCCGCCACGGCGGTATACCCGCATCGCATGCCGACCACGGCCGCCGCAGCTGCGCGTCCGCACCTGCGCGGTGGAATCCTTTCGGTACCGGGTGTGCCGGGTATATCGGGCGCGCCGTCCGGTTCCGCCACAGTGCGGCTCTTGACCCTGTCCGGCGCCGAAGTCCCTCTCACCCGCCTCGACGGCAACCGCTGGTTGGCGGGACCGAACCCAGACCGCATCTTCATCGTCCGATACGGCCGAAACGCCGCCTTAGTCATGGCGGTACCGTGAACCTTACCGCAAAGGGCCAGCATATGCAGCAAAGGCTATTCCTCGCCTCCTTCTTAAGCCTTGGCCTGGGACTCAGCGCCGCGGCGCGGCCCCACACCCCTTTCGTCGAGAAGGTCGTCACCGGCGAGCGTTCGCGGCAGTTGAAGATCGCGCTCGACGCGGAAATGTGGGTCTTATACGATATGCCCACCGCCGAATTGTACCTGGCGTGGAAGGGCGGGGCCACCGGCGGCACCTTGGAAGATGCCGACTACTGGTACGGCAAGAACGGGCATTTCCCGCATTGGTTCAAGGCCGCCGGCACGGAGTACTTCCGCGAAAGCGTCGGGGAGTTCTTCAGCGATTGGGCCCCGGCCGCCGACATCCCCCTGTATTACACCAAGTGGCCCAAGCAGCCCCTCAATTACAAGAACTGGACCGTGACCGCCGACGGCGCCGACGTTTTCGCCCACGTGGCCAACCACGGCTACTTCGTGCAAGGGGATACCTTTCGCTTGCATAACGGCCTCAAGCTCAAGAGCGGCGCCGAGATCGACGTGCTCGAGACCCCGGAATACGACGGTTCGGGCGGTAAACCCAAGCTGGTGCGTAAGCTGTCATTCACGGGCATGCCCGCCGGCGCCGAAGTCAAGCTGGCCCTCCCCAAGGGGGGTAACTGGACGGTTACGGGTAAAGGGACCCTGCAGGGAACCTCCCTGGTGCAGACCGGAGACGGCGAATCCATCGTGACGGGAAACTGGTGAAGGGGATGAATATGCAACTCGCTCGACTCGCACAGACCGCCGCACCCGCCACCCTCCTGGCGACCGTACTCCTGGCCTTCGGGGCCGCCGACCTACGCGCCGCCGTCACCGGAGTCAATCCCGCCTATGCCGCCGAAAAGATCCGCCCCGCCGCCATGACCTGGCCCATCGGCGACATGGACTTCTTCTCCAACGGCGACATGGCCGCCGCCAGTTGGAAGGATCCCTACGACGTCTACATCATCAAGAACGCCACCGGCCCCGCCGGCCAGGCCACCGTCACTACCTTCGCCCGCGGCCTCAGCGAGACCTTGGGCATGGTCATCGTGCACGACACCGTGTTCGTGATGCAGAAGGACGAGGTGACGGCCCTGATCGACAACGACAAGGACGGCGTGGCGGACGAATACCGCACCATCGCCAACCGCTTCTCGAAATCGACCATGGAAAAGGAATACGCCGGCGGCCTCGCCTACGATGGCACCTACTTCTACGGTGCTTTCGGCGATCAAACCATCGTCAGCGGCACGGCGGTCGATCCCATGATGCCGGGCCGCTTGAACGGCGCCTTGCGCTTCTCCCGCGACGGCACGGTCTACCCCTACGCGGGCGGCTTCCGCGTTCCCCTGGGCGTGGGCATGGCCTTCGGCGAACTCTGGACCACGGAAAACCAAGGCGGCTTCCGCCCCTCCAATCCGCTCTACAACATCCGCGAGAAGCGTTGGTACGGCCGCCCCATCAATCCCCCCAGCGTCTACCAGCCAGGCCCGTACGTGAAGATCCCGGACAAGGCCACGTTCCGGCAGGCGGCCGTATGGATGCCGTACGGATCCATCGGCGGTTATTCTCCCGGCAATCTGCTCGCCTTGAAGGACGGCCCCTACAAGGGCCAAATCCTGGTGCCGGACGCGTCCACTTCGGGCATGGGCATCTGCCGCAACTTCATAGAGAAGGTAAAGGGCGAATACCAGGGGGCCTGCATGGGCTTCAGCAAGAAAAGCGGCGCGGGCGGCTTCGAGCAAGGCGTGGTGCTGCGCATCAAGTACGGTCCCGACGGGGCCATCTACGCCGGCGCCAACGGCGCCGACGGCGCGGGCTGGGGACGCTTCACGCATATCGGCATGGATCGGCTTAAGCTCAGCGGTAAGCTGGTGATGGATATCCTGGCGGTGCGCAACCTGGATAACGGTACCATGGAGTTCGAATTCACCAAGACCATTTCCAACGCGGCGGGCGCCGATCTCAAAGGCAACATCACCGGGCAGAAATGGTGGGAGCAGCCGCAGGAGACCTACGGCGGCGGCCATAACATGGGCAAGACCGCGCTTACCATCAGCTCGGCCATGGTCTCGGCGGACAAGAAGAAACTGGTGGTGAAGGTGGGCGGGCTGTCCGATGGCGGCTGGGTACACGACTTCAAGCTTACCGGCATCACCTCCGCCGACGGCGAAACCCTCTGGGCCGACGAGGCCTTCTACACCCTGAACAATTTCGGCCCCGCCGAAGCCCTGCCCGATCCCGTATCAAGTCGCTTGCCGGATTTGGAGGCCGGGGAACCGCCCTTCGCCATCCGCCGCGCCGGTTCCGATCTGGTATTGGCCGTCTCCGTGCCTGCGGGTATGGCCTACCGCGCCGAATTGCGCGACCTTTCCGGGAAGCTGATTTCGGCTCGCGTCGGTATGGGTAACGGGGAAGTTACCCTGCCGGCGCAGGCCGGCAACGGGATGCTGTTCCTGCAGTTCCGGGCCGGCGGACGCAGCTATGCGAAAAGGCTGATGCGGTGAGCGCGTTGGGGAATGCCAGCGAGACCGATACGCTGGCCGCCTGATCCTTAGCGGATCAGATCCTTGAGCTTGCGGCAGGCTCCGGCGATGTCCGGCTGCCCGAAGATGGCCGTGCCCGCCACGATCACATTCACGCCCGAAGCGATCACGTCCTTCACGTTTCCGGGACCGATGCCGCCGTCCATCTGGATGTTGAGCGGCAGGCCCAGCGCGTCGGCGCGCGCCCGCAGCGCCCGGGCCTTATCCAGAGCGTAGGGGATGAACTTCTGCCCGCCGAAGCCCGGGTTCACGGACATCAGCAGCACCAAATCCAAAATCGGGAGGACATGTTCCAGCGTCGCAATGGGCGTGGCGGGGTTCAGGCTCACCCCCACTTTGAGCCCCGCGCCTGCGGGGTTTTTCAACGATTTGACCAGTGCTACCAGGCTGTCCAGATGGGTCGTCGACTCCTGATGGACCGTGATGGAATCGGCTCCTGCTTTTGCGAATTCCGTCACGTATTTTTCCGGGTTGGCGATCATAAGATGGCAATCCAGGGGCAGTTGCGTATGCTTCCGCGCCGCCTGCACCAACACCGGCCCGAACGACAGGTTGGGTACGAAATGG
>JAHFCH010000110.1 GCA_023249635.1 Fibrobacterota bacterium | reverse complement strand
CGCGGCATCAGATAGGTACGGTTGTCCCAGGCCAGGGCGATGGCGCGTTCGATCTCATCCTGGGTCGCATCGCTCTTCACGTAGGCCGCGAAGGGTATTCCGCGCAGATACCCGATGCCGCTTTCGATCTTGACGGATTGATCCTTGTCCGGGTTCACGCAATCGGAAAAAACACAGACCATGCCGGTGGCCATGGCTTCGATGACGGAATAGCAATTGTCCTCGGAATAGGGTACGTGCACGAAAATATCGCCGCGGCGGTATTTCTCCGGTTCCTCCCCGATGTCCGCATCCAGGCATTCCACCCGGTAGCGGCCCTGCATCTTTTCGAATACGTCCGGGCGCTTTTTGCGGTTGCCGGGCGGGGCGGCATGGATGATGAGCGCATCCTTAAGCTCATAGGGCCGGTCGCGATCACTCGGATGGTATTCCTCCGTATCCACGCCCAGCGGAACCACTTTCAACAAAGGCGTTACCGGGAAATTGAAGTGCCGCGCCCATTTCTCCATGTGGATCTTGCTGAGCACGCATTGGGCGATGGCACGGGTGGCGGGGCGTCCCCAGTATTCCAATTGGCGCATGGCCATATCGTCGGGGGGATTCCCGTAGGCTACCAGATTGGTTTCCGCCCATACGCTGATGCACGAGGAAATGACGCGCTGGCTGCGCTTTACCAGGGACCCCATCCAGGAATCCACCAGGAACACCGCTTCGGGATCCTCCAGGATGGCGGGAAGCCTGGGATCATCGATTTGCAGTTGTTCGCAAGCGTACCCGGCTTTGCCGCAAGCCTCGGCGAGCATATGGAAATGCTTCTCGGCCCCGCCGCGGGAGTGCGGTTTACCGTCCTTGAAGCGGGTGAATTGGGAAATGGTATAGACTCGGGGAAGGCTCATCAGGTCTCCAGCACGTACCGGATGCCCTCCGGGGATAACACGGCCATGGGAGCCATCTTACGATTCCGGATACGGGAGGGTCAATTCGCAGGATCCGGACGGGTATCCTGCCCGAAACCTGGCCGATGGGCTTGCGCGCGCGTGCCCGGGTTTGCCATAATCCAGGCAGGTTCCGCCCGCATGATTGACTGCCTTTTTACCGTTTGCATCAAAAACCAGGCCCGCAAGGATATCGCCATGCGTTCCCTGGAAAGCTTTTTCAAAAATACCGATGCCTCCCAGGCCCGCACCTACCTCGTGGTCGACGGAGGCGAGGATATTTCCGGCGCCTTCCCTTTCGATTACGTACTGCGCAACAAGGAATCCATCGGCATCACCTTGAGCATCAATTCCGGCATCGCCCTAATCCAGGCCAAGGACCGCTACTACGTCAAGGAAGGGCGTAACGCGCGGGCTTCGGCCGTCTCGGATACCATCAGCTACCATCAGGATGATTTGCTGTATACGCCCGGCTGGCTGCCCAAATGCCTGGAGGCCTTCGAGAAATTCCCCCAGGCTTGTTTCGTGACGGGATGGAAGAACGACCATACCGATCATCCCGTCTCCAAGCAAGTCGGCGAGTACATGCTCAAACTGACCCTATCGGGACAGCATTTGATGGCCAAGAAGGATTATTGGTACTCGCTCGACCCCATGACCATGATGTACGGATGGAGCGCCGGTACGCTGCCCTACGAGCCCCACCGCGGCGGACCTGAAAGTCCCTTCGAGGAACGCGGTAATCCCGGCCCCAACCGCAAATGCAGCCGCTTCGACTGGTACCTGATGATCGACAACCCCCGCTCGCCGGTCCTTACGGGGCGCTTCAACATCGCCTTGGACGTGATCACGAATATCGGCAAGCAGGATTCGACCTGGCAGAACGGCTGAGCCGCACCCCTTCCCTGCGCCCGGCGCTTCAACCGCGTTCCTGCGCCAAGCGTTCCCGCACCTTTTCCGCCTGAGCTTCCGGCAGGAAATGCCGCGCCAGCACCGAGAGATCTTCCAGTAAGGCGAGCAGGGCCGGCTTATCCCCGGACCCCATCAGGGCTTCGGCGGCCTGGTCCCAGACGCCGGTATCCAGGGGCTTGGCGCGCAACGCTTCGGCCAGCACCTCCCGTAACCGCGGTGTGTCCACCATGCGCCGCAGGGCATCGGCCCGCAGGGACAAGGCATCCAGGGAAACGAAACGCTCCGCGGGAATGGCCGCCGCCGCCGCATAGGCTTCCGCGGGGCGCCCCAGGGCCAGTAAGGCGCGCGCCTGGGCCACGCGGCAATGGGCTTGCAGCAATCCGATGAACCCTTCCCAACCCGGCGCAGGCGTGGTCAAATCATGGCGATAGGCTTGGTTGATATCGGTGTTGAATCCCTTTCCCAATCCGATGGGAGGAAAGAAGCGGCCGTATACGCCGCGCAATCGCTCAAGGCGATCCGCCGGGGATTCCGTAGCCGGGGCGGCCATGCCCGCGAGCGACTCCAGGCAAAGACGCGCCAGGTCCAAGGTGGCCTGCCAGGAACGCCGGCACAGTTCCAGCCGCATCCGGAGAAATGCCCCCATCCACGCCGGTTGGCGGCCATCGGAGATGAACCGCTCCAGAAATGCTTCCGCGCCGGCCGTTCCGCCTTCCGATGACCCCTCCAGAAAGGTGAGCACGCAGGCAGGCAAGGTTTCGGCATCGAGACCGGGCATACCGGCGGAGCGGTTCTGCAACTCGTCGATGGCTTCGGCCAGGGTATAATTCGCCCCCAGTACCCGTAGCTTGGCCAAGGCTTTGGCGGGTTCGGTTTGGGGCGGGGACGGCGCTCCGCCCGGACGCGCGGCGGATTCGCGTCCCACGGTTTCCAGCAATGCCCGCATCTGGGAGGCTTTGGTATGCCCGGCGACCGCTGCCTTGGCCGCAGCGCCCACCGCCGCGATACGGGCCGGGTCCGCGAGCAATTCATCCAGGCGCGTTTCCAATCTTCCGGCCTCGTAGCGGAAAAAATGGCGGCCTTCCTGGAACAGGATGGCGGCCTCCTGATTGGTGGCTTCGACCAGCGGCACGGCCCCGCAGGCCATGGCTTCGAAGAGGCGCATGTTGGCTTCGCCCCGGATGGAATAATTGAACACCAAGCGGCTGCGGTTGAGGACTTCCACGTATTCCGCCTCGAATGCCTGGCGCAAGTGTACGGGACGGGGCCCGGCCCAACGGGCCACCCGGGCCAGCAAACGGTTCCGCTCCAAGTGGAGTCCGGAATTCAGGTTCCCGCAGAAGGAAACATCCAGGTTACGCTGGCGGTCCAACGGGCGGAATACCGAGGCATCATGCCCGAACATGGCTTGGTGATGGATGTTTCGGATGCCGGCCTTCTGCAGCAGACGGTAACCCGGCCAATCGGTGAAGCAGTAGTCGAACAGGCCCAGCATATCCGGAAGAAACCGCAGGCATACGTTCCAATCCGTGATCAACAGGATCTTGGCGCCCGGGAAAGCCGCCACGTCGGGCGGGATGGGCAGGTATTCCGGGCTGGCGATCACCAAGGCGTCAGGTCGCTCGAAGGCCGGGATCAGGGGCAGGATTTCCGACAGGTTCCGGCGCTCGGCATCCTGGCGCCAGAGCGGGTCCGGGCCGGCTGGGGTATAGTCCCCAAAGGTATGCGCGATTATGCCTGCCATGGGCGGCAGATGGAAATTGGCGAGAACGCGTGCGGGGGCCGTGGACATGCTTTCCGGATTATCGCACTCCCCGGCTGCGAAAAGCAGGGCTGCCGCGCTCCGGGTCGGCGGCATTTTCGACTAAATTTATCCGTCCCCATGGCAAACCTTCCCATCCTACCCATCAAGCCGGAACGCGCCAAAAGCATCCTAGCCGGCCACCCCTGGATTTTTTCCGGCGCCCTGGCCAAGAAGCCCGATCTTCCCGACGGCTCCCTGGTCAAGGTGCAAAGCCACAGCCAGGTGCTCGGCATCGGGTATTACAATTCCCGGACCGATATCGCCGTACGCATGCTTACTTCCCATGACGAGAAGATTGACGCGAACTTCTTCGCCGATCGCTTCCGCCTGCTCCGCCGCCGCAAAGAGGAATGGCTACCCGCCCGCACCAACGCCTACCGGGCAGTATTCGCCGAGGGCGACGGCTGCCCCGGACTGGTGGTGGATAAATACGATCGTACCCTGGTGGCGCAATTCCATACCTTGGGCATGGATCGGCTGAAGCCGATGGTGGTCGAGGGGCTGGTCAAGGCCTTCGGCCCCGTCTCCATAGTGGAACGCAGCGACGTGGCCAACCGCGCGCATGAAGGCTTGGACGACAAACCCATCGGCATCCTGCACGGATCGGATGTGTCCGAGGTCGAGATCGAGGAGCAAGGCTTCAAATTCATGGTGCACGTCAAGGAGGGCCAGAAAACCGGGTTCTTCCTGGACCAACGCGAGAACCGCCAGGCCATCGTACGGTACGCCAAGGGCCGTACCCTGGCCAATTGCTTCAGCTACACGGGGGGCTTTTCGGTGTATGCCGCTTCGGTGGCCAAGCGCGTGGTAAGCGTGGATATTTCCAAGCCCGCCACCGAATACTGCCGCCGCAATTTCAAACTCAACGGCCACGCCACTCCCGAAGGGGATTTCCTGGCCTTGGACGTATTCGATTTCCTCAAAGGCATGGAACCGGGCGCCTTCGATTTCATCATCCTCGATCCGCCCTCCTTCGCCAAGAATAAGAAGCAATTGACCAACGCCATCAAGGCCTATACTACCATCAACTCCAAGGCCCTGGAGAAACTGCCCGATGGAGGCATCCTCGTCTCGTCCTCATGCACGTCGCATGTGGATCAGAGTACCTTCATCAAAATCCTGCACCAGAGCAGCGTCAACGCCCGCTGCCACCTCAAGGTGTTGGAAAGCCGGGAGCAGCCCCAGGATCACCCCTACCACATGTCCTTCCCGGAAGGGCGTTACCTGAAGTTCTTCATCCTGCAAAAGTGGGCACGCTAAGCGCCGGGGCATACCGAAATGCTGAGCAAGAGCACGTTTACATTTCTCTCCTCCCTCAAGAAGAACAACGACCGCGATTGGTTTAACGCTCATAAGGATCAGTATCTGGCAGCCAAAGCCGATTTCGAAAAGCTGGTGGGCGAGATCATCCTCGCCATCGCCGGCTTCGACAAGACCGTCGCAGGACTGGATCCGGCCAAATGCACCTTCCGTATCTTCCGCGATACCCGCTTCGCCAAGGACAAATCGCCGTATAAGAACAACATGGGGGCGCATATAGGAACGTCCGCCAACAAGTTCCAGCAGCGCGCCGGCTATTATCTGCACCTGGAACCCGGGAATTGCTTTCTGGGTGGCGGGGCCTACATGCCGGACGGAAAATGGCTGAAAGCGATCCGCAATGGCATCGCCGAGGACGGCAGATTCTTCCGCAAGTTGATCACGGCCCCGGCCTTCAAGAAGCATTTCGGGGCCATGGAAGGCGATACCCTCAAGAAGGCGCCCCAGGGATTCGCGCCCGGGCACCCCCATATCGACTTGCTGCGGCACAAGGATTTCCTCGCCATGCGCAAGCTCAAGGACGCGGATTTGCTCAAGCCCGGCTTCGTCAAGGACGCCGCGGCCTCCTATAAGGCACTGGTGCCTTTCGAGCGGTTTCTGAACGACCTGCTTGACCCCTGAGCGGGTCGGAATTTCCTAATTTTCCCCCACGCCCGGAATCGTCGCGGCGGCCATTCCCGGCCGTCCGTGGAACGATACCGCGGCGCGGCGAGGAAGATGAACGGCATGCGCAAATGGCGGATCGAGGATAGCAAGGAACTCTACAACATCAACGGTTGGGGAGTCGGTTACTTCGGGATCAACGACAAGGGGCATGCCACCGTAAGCCCCGAACGCGCCGATGGGCCCGAGATCGACATCAAGGAGATCATCGACGAGCTCCGCTTCCGCGACGTCGGTCTCCCGGTGCTCCTCCGTTTCCCGGACATCCTGGACGACCGTATCGAGCAGATCTCGCTCTGTTTCGACGCCGCCGCCAAGGAATACGGGTATAAGGGCCAGTACTACAATGTCTACCCCATCAAGGTGAACCAGCAACGCCCGGTGCTGGAGGAAATCGTCCGTCACGGTAAGAAATTCAACATCGGCCTGGAAGCCGGATCCAAGCCCGAGTTGCACGCGGTGCTGGCCATCGGGGACAACCCCGAATCGTTGATCATCTGCAACGGCTACAAGGATGAGGAGTTCATCGAGCTCGCTCTGTTGGCCCAGAAGATGGGCAAGAAGATTTTCATCGTGGTGGAAAAGGTCAACGAGCTCAAGCTGATCAAGACCATGGCGCTGCGCCTGAACGTGACCCCCAACGTGGGCATCCGCATCAAGCTGGCCAGCTCGGGAAGCGGGAAGTGGGAAGATTCGGGCGGCGATCAGAGCAAGTTCGGCCTCAACTCCTCGGAATTGCTGGAAGCGCTCGACTACGCCCGCGAAGAAGGCATCCTGCACTATATCCGCCTAATCCACTTCCATCTCGGAAGCCAAATCACCAACATCCGCAAAATCAAATCGGGCCTTAAGGAAATCGCTCAGTTCTTCGTGCAGATCCAGGCCATGGGCACGAAAATCGAATTCGTCGACGTAGGCGGCGGGCTGGGCGTGGATTACGACGGCACCCGCTCCACGGGAAACAGCAGCGTGAACTATTCCATCCAGGAATACGCCAACGACGTGCTTTCCACCTTGGTCGACGTTTCCAACAAGCATAACCTGACGCATCCGAACATCATCGCCGAGTCGGGCCGCGCCTTGACCGCGCACCATTCCATCCTGGTCTTCAACGTTTTGGAAGTCGCGAGCCCGCCGTTCTGGAACGAACAGCTTCATGCCGTCGACGAAAAAGCGCACGAGACGCTGAAAGACATCTACAACATCTACAAGACCTACTCGTCCAACAATATGCTGGAAGGCTGGCATGACGCCATCCAGGCGCGCGAAGACGTGCTGGACCGGTTCAACCTTGGCCTGGTCGATCTCAAGACCCGCGCCATGGCCGAGCGCCTTTTCTGGTCCATCGCCCAAAAGGCGAGCACCCTGGCCAAGGCCATGAAGCATCCCCCCATCGAGTTGCAGGGCATCCCCATGCTTCTCGCGGAGAAGTACTTCTGCAATTTCTCCTTGTTCCAATCCCTGCCGGATTCCTGGGCCTTCGATCAGATCTTCCCTATCATGCCCATCCAGCGGCTGGACGAGGAACCCGGCCAGTCGGTGACCTTGCAGGACATCACTTGCGATTCGGACGGCAAGATCGACCATTTCATCGGCCAGGGGGACTACTCGCGCAGCGTGCCGTTGCATTCCCTGAAGCCGGACGAAGGCTATTACGTCGCGGTCTATCTGGTGGGCGCTTATCAGGAGATCCTGGGGGATTTGCACAACCTGTTCGGCGATACCAATGCCGTGCATATCATCTGCAACGCGGCCAAGGACGGCTACACCATCGATCAGGTCATCGACGGAGAATCGGTGGCGGACGTGCTGGACTACGTGCAGTTCAGCGACAAGAACCTGGTGCGCACCATGGAATCATGGGTTTCCTCCTCGGTTAAGGAGGGTAAGATCAGCTTACTGGAAGGCCGGGAATTCCTGGCCATCTACCGATCGGGCCTCTACGGATATACCTACCTGGAGTAACCGCCCGCCGGCCTATTACTCTTCCGGATCGGCCGCACGCTGTTTCAGGGGCGTTCCGCGGCGGCGGAAAGCCGGGGTATGCCGCGGCGCGTCAACGATACGGCCGTTGGTATCCGCCAATTCGGCATCGGGCGCAGCAGCCAATGCGGTCTTCGCCGGCGCCGCCGGCTTGGCCGGGCCATCGGCGATTCCCGTGAACTTTTGCGCCTTGATCGCCTTCAACTTGTTCCACACCGCCGCCGACTGCCAGGCCGCGTCCGCCAGGGAGGCGTCCCAGATGCCCACACCCACCACGCCGTCCTGGTAGACCCAGTCCAATTGTTCCAGGGCGCTGTTGCCTTCCCAGGTGCCATGATAGCCCGGCATCCCGATCATGAGCCGCTCCGGAGGCACCGCGTGCTTTTTCTGATCGGCGTAGTTGAAACCGTTGTTGGAAGCCTTGCCGGTCTGCTCATAGCCCATGCTGGTCACGCCGTCGGCGACCTTCATCAAATCGGGCCACATCTTCCAGTTGGGCGCGTTCCATTGGGCCGGATAGGAAGCGGCGGTCAGGGTCTTGCCCTTGGGGTGCAGGCCCGCGGCGAGATCGGCGGCGAAGGCGTTGTATCCCACCATGTCCGCCGCCGTGGGATCGCCCACGCCTTCGAGATCCAGCTCGATGCCGTCGAGTTCCAGGCGTTCGGTTTCGGCCAGCAGCGTCTTTACGAAGGCCGCGCGGTTGTCCAGGAAGGAACGGCGGGCTTCCGGCCAGTTCCAGTCGCCCACGAAATCGGTCACGCATAGGGTGACCTTGATGCCGTTGGCATGGCCCCAATCCCGGAACCATTTCACGGTATTGTCGAAGTTGGCGCCCGCAACGCTTCCGTCCTGGGTCAGGTTCGGGCCGCTGGTGACCCAGAATTGCAGGGCCAGCCAGGTGAGGCCGTCTTTCATGCCTACCCCGCCGAAATCCCTTTGCAGCATGGCCTTGCTTTCAGCGACCCGGTAGGGAGCGACCCAGGTTATCACGGGGCCCGCGTCCGCCACGGAAGCGATCAGTGCGGCAGAGAGCAAAAGCGGGCGGAAGGAGCGGCTGAAGGAGCTTTTAAAAGCAGGCAGCATGGGCGTCCCCGGGGATGGTGTGACTGCAAAATCGCCCCTACGTAATCAGAGCTCTTGGTATATCCGGGGAGGAATTTGTCCTTTCCGATTACTTCCTTTTTTGGACCGTTTTTTTACCGTTTGGTCGGGGAGCCATGGCGTGATCAAGCTGAACACGCTTTCTCCCCGGGGCCAGAACGCGGAAAGCCGGTTCGGCGATAAGTTGAAAGGGCAACGGCGGCGGTGGGACCGCAGGCCAAATGGTGTGGGCCAAGTCCAGGCGGTCAAGTGCAGGCGGCCATAAGGAACGGTGGGGAAATGCGGATTGGATCGGGCAAATTCGGTTTGGGAAATTTGGGGCTGATGTTGGCCTTGAATGCGGTGGCAGCGGCCGCGGCAGCGCCCCTTCCAGGTATCCATGCGATCTCGGAAACCGAAACCCAGTTCTGCCTGGTCGCCCCCGGCAAAGCCAAGGTCAATCTCGTCGGCGATTTCAATAATTGGTCGCCGTCGGCAGCCAACCTCATGAACCATGAAGGCGACCGCTTCTATATCACCCTGGGTGGCCTCACGGCGGGCAAGGAATACGTTTTCCAGTATTGGGTGGACGACAATCTCAAGGTCGGCGATCCCTACGCGGCCAAGGTGGTGGACTTCCGTAATGATCCCGAGATCATCGCCGACGGCACCTACCCTGGGCTCATCCCGTATACGCGCGAATTCGACGGCCCCGCGACGGTGTTTCGCGCCGGCCTGGCCGCGCCTTCCCAGCCCGCCCCCTTCATCCGCCCGGCCGCGGAAAACCTGCTCATATACGAAGTGCTGGTGCGCGATTTCGTGAAGAGCCATTCCTTCCAAGAGATGAAGGATTCCCTGGCTTACTTCAAGCGCCTGGGCGTGAACGCCATCGAGCTGATGCCCGTGGTCGAGTTCGAGAACAACGATAGCTGGGGATACAACTCCACATTTTTCATGGCGGTGGACAAGTACTACGGGCCGGCGGAAACGCTTAAAGCACTCATCGACGCGGCCCATGCCATGGGGCTGGTGGTCATTTCCGATATCGTAATGAACCATGCCATGGGCCAAGCGCCCATCGTGAACATGTGGTTCGATGGGACCTCGAAAACGCCCATCGCCAATGCGCCCTACGCCAACGTTTCCGCCATGCATCCCTACAGCGTCGGCTATGATCTCAATTACGAGAGCCCGTATACCATGGCCTATTTCAAGGATATGCTGCGGTATTGGCTCAAGGAATACGGGTTCGACGGGTACCGCATCGATTTGTCCAAAGGCTTGACCCAGAAGTATACCTACGGCGACGTGACCGCCTGGAACCGCATGGATCCCTCCCGCGTCCGCATCATCGACACGCTGGCGGCCGCGGCGCGCCAGGTCTCCCCGGACGCCTACCTGATCCTGGAGCATTTCGCCGACAACGATGAGGAGAAACTGCTGTCGGGACAGGGCTTTCTGCTGTGGGGAAACGCCTATTACGATTTCGGCGGGGCCATGGTCGGGGACATCGGCAAGAGCTTCAAATGGACCTACGCCAAGGACGGGCGCGCCTGGGGCGAGAACCACCTGGTCTCCTACATGGAAAGCCATGACGAGGAAAGGCTGATGGCGCGCGCCGCGGCCGAAGGCGCCTCCGGGAACGGATACACTATCAAGGACTTCGCGACCGCCTTGGAGCGAGAGAAGCTGACCGCGCTTTTCTTCCTCGGGATTCCTGGGCCCAAACAAATGTGGCAGTACGGGGAGTACGGTGACGAGCGGCCCCGCGGCCCCACGGACAAAGGCCAGCAGATGGTGAAGAAGCCCATGCCGGACGCCTGGCGCACCGATGCCGCCCGCCTGCGGTTGTGGAATACCTGGTCGGCCCTTCTGCATTGGCGCGGTTCCCATGCCTCCGCCTTCAAGGACGGCGCCTTCACCTGGAAGCCGGATGGGGCCGTGCGCAATTGGAAATTGGCGCAGGGGGATTTCACCGCCTATGCCGTGGGTAACTTCGGCGTCAACGCGGACAAATGGACCTTGCCCCTTTCCGGGACCTGGTACGATTTCTTTTCCCGGGAAAAGGTGGAGTTGAACGGAGCTGGGGATCTACCCCTTAAGGCCGGCGAGTTCCATCTCCTGATCAACAAGCCGGAGTTCGCCCCGGTCGCGAACATCACCGAATTCGCATTGCCGGCTTCCTTGCATCCGGAAACGGTCACGGTCGCCATCGCAAATCCGCGGCCGATTCGGGCCGGATCGTCGCGTCAGGCCGGAAGCCGCGCGGATTTCCGCGACCAAATGGGCAGGCCGCGGGATCCCGCGGGACGCCTCCACCATTCCCTGCCAGGGAGCGCCGGCGCCGCGATGGAATAGCGCCGATACATGATTTTTCCCGGGCCTCGACGAGGCGGTCCCTATGGCCGTCATGGGCGAGCCATGCCCTGTCCCAGATAGGAGTCGATTATGCACATGCACTTTTCCCACCTCCGCACCGCCCTCGCCGCAGGGCTTTGGCTGTGCATCCTCCTGGGCATCGGACAAGCCCAGGAGGCCTGCCTTAAGGGATGCGCCTATCCCCCTTACCCCGGCCTGGCCTTCACCCTCGGCGATGGATTCGTCGCCAAGGGCGGCGAGGAGATCAAGGTTACCCACATGGGGTTTCTGGGATCGGTGTACAACAACGACGGCATCACGCCGCGCAAGGTGGGCGTCCCCAATTACATCGGCGAGCTCTCCGTGATCGATCCGGTGACCGGTGAGGAGAAAGCGTTGTTCCGCAACCAACTTGACTGGGTCACCCATGCCAACGATTCCGGCAAGGTCATCAGCCTGGGCGTATACCCCAAGGGGGCCCCGGTGGTCTTCAAGTACGTGAACGTGGACGGCAAGGAGAAATCCTACAAGACCTTTCCGCGCTACAGCGGCGACAACGTGGCAGGCACTTATGATTTCAATGCCGACCCGGTGCTGAAAGGGCTGGCCATCAACGGGAAGCCCAAGCCTGTCAGCGGAGGCAGTTGGAACTGGGAAGGCCATGACTATAACCTGTGGTGCGTGGCCGCCAACGTGCCGGGTACCAACGAGAAACAATTCCAGTTCGAGGACGCCGACGATCGCATCTTCAACGACATCGTCTTCCGCGTTTCCGGGGTGGCCTTGGTATCGGAGACCTTCCAACTGGAAATCCCGGTAATCGCGGGCGTCAAGAACGCGGACGAAACCTATAAAGTGACGCTGAGCCCGGGCGCGGGAGCGGTAAACAAGGGAGCCATCTTGTTCTATACCTTGGACGGCAGCGGGCCCGGTTTCGATTCCACCGGCGCCGCCAAAGGCTCGACCAGGATCTATACCGGTCCCCTGGACGTGACCCAGACGACCACCATCAAGGTCAAGGCCTTCAAGGCCACCCTGGTGAACGGATCCGGCGGGCTTACGCGCTACGTCAACAGCCCTATGGCCGAGTCCACCTTCACCCTGATCCGGAAAAAGCTGTCCACCCCCACGGCCACCCCGCCGGGAGCCGTTTGGAGCGCCCCCATGACCGTAAGCCTGGCCCAAGCCGAAGGCGCCCCCATCCACTACCGCTTATGCGACGTAGGCGCGGCCTGCCCGGATCCGGACGCGGCTTCGCCCGTCTACGCGGGGCCGCTCACGCTGGCTTCGCCCAAGCTGCTAAAAGCCATCGCCATCCGGGTTCCCGATATCAATAGCGAGGTGGCTACGTTCTCCTTTACTCCGGGGAAATGGAAAACCCCCACCGCCTCCCCTGCCGGCGGCGAATTCTCCGCCACCGTGAGCGTGACCCTGGCGCAATCCGAAGGCGCCAAGATCTACTACGCCCTTTGCGCCCCCGGCGCGACCTGTCCTTCGCCCACCACCGCCAGCGCGGTCTACGCAACGCCCCTGGCGCTTACCGGACCCACAGTGGTCAAAGCCATCGTCATCCAATCGCCCTTGGAGAACAGCGAGGCGGCAACCTTTACTTTCATCCCCGCTTACGGGGTTGCGCAAGCCTATTACCTGGATGGCGATGGCGACGGCCGGATCGAGGAGGTCCGCATCGTACTCAACGGAAATCCTTCCGCCCTGCCGTCCGGCCTTACCTTGGAGGACCCTTTCCAGCAAGCCGGGAAACGCGCGGTGACATCCGCCGACATGGCCTGGGGCAATACGGCCCATACGGAAATCCTGGCCACCTTCGCGCCCTTCGCCCCCGGCACCGGTTTCGTCCCGGGCCTGTTCGGCGCCTTCCCCTCCGTAGGCGAGGGCTATCCGTCCGGATCCTTTACCATCAAGGATGGCGCGGGGCCCGTGGCCGTAGCCGCCGAAGCGAAGCTCAGCCTCGACAGCGGAGTTGCGCAAAAACTCCGTGTCCGCTTTTCCGAACCTTTAGCCGCTATAGCCGTCGCGGACGGAACGCCCCTGCCTTTCCGCGTCTCGCGAGCCGGCGAGGATATTTCCGCCAAATTGAAGGTATCCGGGGTAGTGAAGATCGGGGACGCGGAATACGAATTCACCTTCGCCTCCGAAGTCTTCCCCGTGCCCGGGGACAGTCTGGGCACCACCCCTTCCGCAATCGACGGCGTGGGCAACGCCAGCCGCATGCCGGGTAACATTGCGGTTACCGGGGAGAAGCCTTCCCTGAAGCTCAAGCTGACCGCGGTGGGTGGCGGCTGCATCAAAGGCGGAGCCATCGCCGATCCCCGCCGCATCGCCATTCCCTTGAGCGTGATCGCGCCGCGTGCCGTGGACGCGGGTACGGGCTGCCCGGATGCCGGCCGCCCCGCGCTTTGCCTGGATTGCCAGACCCGCGAGTGGAAGCGCAGCGATGCTTCCCGTTACGAAGCCGACGCCTTGCCGCCGGGACCGGAAATCCGCGTGACCACCCAGGCCCCGTTCAAGTTCGATCTGGCATTCTTCTCCAGCCTCGGCGAATTCGTAAACCGCGCGCGCGGCGAAGTGACGGCGGCCATGCTCGCGGGTATCCCCTCCGACGCGCGCGGCTACCGGACCGTGGGCCTGCAATGGTATCCCGTCTCGGCGGAAGGCAACCAGGCGGCGACCGGAGCGTATATTGCCCGCGGAACCCTCTCTCTTTCACCCAGCGCCATCCTGGAAACCTTTCCCGGACTCCCCGTTAAGGTGGTGGCCCCTTCGGAAAAAGTGCTGCTGCGTTTCGGGTATTTGCGGGATTGAGGGCAAACCGGGATTTTCGGCCCAAATCCCGGCAAGGGCCACAATCAGATTGGACGCGAAAGCGAATTTGCGAATGGATTTTGCAGGATTAAATCGCTTTAGGGAGCCGATATTTTCAATATGCCGGGAGGCAAGTTCCCCCACTCAATTCCGGCAAAGGTGCCGGCCGGGACCCTAGCGGTCCCGGCCCGGACCCTACCCCCAGAACCTTCCCCGATTCAAATTCCGAAGTAAGGCAAACCGGCTACCAGCTTGTAACCCTCGCCCTCGCGACGCAAGCAGCGCGTGTCCGCGCCGTTGGAAAGCATGACATAGGCGCATGGGACGCGCTTGAGGTATCCGGCCGCTTGCCATGCGACTTCATCGTCGATGCGCACGCGCGGCTCCTTGCACTCCGCCAGCAGCCAGGGGACGAGTTGCCCTTGGCCCGGACGCCACACCACCAAATCGATGCGCCGCAGGTTTCCCGGCTCCAGCGCCGCCAGGGAGAATTCCACTCCGATCAGGTTGGCGGGCACGCCGAGTACGTTGAGCAGATACCGGATCAGGGCCTGGCGCACGCCCTCCTCGGGAGTGGCGGCCACCTCGCGCTTGCGGATGGGATCAAATACGGTACCGCCCGCACGTTCCGCCATGGCAACGCCGCCTTCGCGTCCTATTGGCCTACGACGGTGGCGCGCACCATGCGATGATCCGTGGCCAGCAGGCGCGTGCCGTCCTCGGCGATGAAGGCGCCCCGCACGTTCACGGCATTCTCCGTGACTCCGAGGATATGCCGGGCGAAGATGAAATCGATGCGCCGGTAGCTGAAGGTGGTATCCGGGGACCATAGCGCGCTCCCGTCCACGCAGCAGGAAGCGTCGGCGGTATCCAACCCGACTTTGGAATAGGTATCCGAGAATCCGCCCTCCTGCATCACGGTATGCGCGTTGGTATTGGGGTCGACGTTGAAATCGCCCAGCACGATGATGGGCGCGGCATCCTTGCCGGTGGAATCCTTAAGCGACTTTTCGCTGATCTTCTTCTTGAGCTCCGAGGCCTGGCTGCTGCTGTTGTAGAGGACGACCTCCAAATGGGTATTCCAGGCCTGCCAGGTGCGTTTCTTGGGCGTTTCGAACTTCACGAATTGCATGGCGCGCTCGGTGTACGTCCCGGCCGCGGTGGGGATCTCCAGCAGGGAGAAGTACATGTAATTCGCCGAATCGAGGATCTTGAAGGCGGGGTTCACCAGCATCGCATCCCCCTCATGGAAGGCGATATTGATGGTCTTGCCTCCCTTGGCCCCGGCGAGTACGGTGTCATTCAAGGGGGCGGAAAGCACCTGATAGGCGGGGCCGCCCATGGCGATGATATCCGCCGTGAGCTCGGCCAGGAAATCGTTGACGAGGATGCCGTCCCGCTTGAATGCCATGACCTCTTGCAAGCCGACAACGTCGAGCTTGAGGGAATCGATCGCGCGCGCCATGGCCTTGATGCGGTCCTTGGGTCGGCCGCGGATATACCTCCGGTACATGGAATCGAGTACGACGTACGCGATGGTGTCGTTGGCCATGTCGGTGAAAAGCAATTGCGAGACCGGGAACCCGATGCTCATATTCAAGGTGGCGAAGCGTAGCGTGTCCAGCGCCTTGACCGTGTCGATCTTGGCGGTATCCTTGGGAATGACGGGCGCGACCCCGCCGAAGTCGGTTTCCGGCTTGCCGCAGGCCAGGGCCAGCAGCAAGGCGGCCACGGCCAGGCCCGGCCAAAGTATGGGCTTCATAAATCCCTCCAGTACACGTTCAGCTTAAGCGCCACGAACCAGCCGGTGAAATCGCCATTGACCAGATGGAAGCGTACGTTTTCGGTTTTGGCCTTGGCCTTGGCCTGCTCTTCGGTCCCTACATAAATGCGATCGTCTTCCGGGTTGGCCGTGAAGGATTCGAAATACATATGCGCGCCATTCTCGGCGTCCGGAAACACGGTGCGGAAGATTTGCGAGCTGCCTTCCTGGTTGCGTAGGGTAAGGCCTTCCACTTTGGAGATACGCCAGCCGGAGCGCCAGTCGATCCCGAGCCATGGCCAGGGAAGCACCTCGGCATCCACGAAGCCCTTCTGCACCATATTCACGCCCGGCCAGATCTGGAATTGGATATGATCATCCGCAATGGCGCCTTCGCCGTAATACTTGGAAGTCATGGCGATATGCGCCGAACCCGCCAATACTCCCGCCCCGTAGCCTGCGCCCAGCCGCAGCCAGCGCAAAACATCGCGGGAATAGGAAAGCTGCAAGGTGATGGGGAGGAAATCGAAAATCTCCTCGGCCTCGATGCAACCGAACAGCTTGGTCGATTTGTAATTCGGATCGCGCAAGGTTTCGCAGGTCACGCGGTAATTCCGTTCGGCGTCTTCCAGATCGAAGGGGACCTCGCTTTGCCGGAAAGTCTCAACCCAGAACTCCGCCTCAACACCCAGGCTCCAGGGACCCCGCTTGGCCCCGAGTACCAGGGAGTTCTGGGGATGCCCGTCGAACTGGCTGACCGTATAAGGATTGAATCCCTTCTCCTTGGTGGTCTTTTCCATCAGGGTCAGCACGCGGTTGAAATCCTTGGCTTCGTAATGCGTATAGCCTTCGGAAACGGAGAGGAACAAGTCGAGGGGCCAGGCGGGAGCGAGGGCGGCCAACAGCGCGAGGGCCGCGGCGCGATTCGGGATGGGATTCAGGTTCAGCCTCCGGATACCGGGGAGGGCCGGTTACCCGCCCCAAATATAACGTCGAATCGCGGTGATGACCCGGGCGCCCGCGCGCGGGTTTCCGGAACCGGGGTCAGCGATTGCGTCCCCAATGCAAGTACCGGCGGCCTCCGGACAGAGCCATCCAGGCCACGGGCAGAAGCAGCGTTACGTCCCGGACGAGGGAAAACCAGGTTTCTCCGGCATCCGTGGCCCCTTCGATATCGAAGCAACCGCAGGCGATACCCAGGTCCCGGGTGAGCGCTTGGCCCAATGCCACGATGAACATGAGCAGCAGCACGCCCACCAGCGCGGAGAATTCCCGCTCCCAGATGGTGATTAACAACCCGATGGCGGCCACGATTTCGAAGGCGGAGAGCCAAAGCGCGAAAGCGTTGACGGCGAAGCCGGGCAGGAATTGGTATTGGGCCACCAGGATGGCGAAGCCCTTGGGGTCGGTGAACTTAGGGTAGGCCGCGGCCAGGAACATGGCGGCCAGCCCTAGGCGCAAGACCGTGCGAAGCATGGGGCCGAACTGCGCGCCGCGGGCGCGGTTGAGGTAGACCATGACTACCAGAATCAACGCCAGCCCGCCCAGGATCACGCCTTGATGCGCATGGAAATCCTTGACCGCGACTTTGATACCGGCCTGCACGCCTTGCAGCGGGGTCAAAGTCGGCCATCCCGAAGGCTTCTCGTACACTTCCGGCGAGCCGACCCACGCGATGGCACGATGGTTGACGAGATTGTTGATCAGGGCCAGGAGCAGGGATGCCAAAAATGCGCCGATGAAAACGGGTTTTTTCATGCCCGAAAAATACTTAACTCTGACAAGCCGGACCCCTATTTGCTAACTTCCCGTTTACCCTTATGGCCTTCATCGACAAGCTTAGCGCAGGCATTCCCACCCTTTCCTACGAGCTTTTCCCGCCCAAGAATCCGGCGGGTTGGGGCACCCTGTACGGCACCCTGGGGGAAATCTCCAAACTGTCCCCGGATTATATCTCGGTGACTTACGGCGCGGGCGGCTCCACCCGCTCCAAGACGGTTGACCTGGTCGCGCGCATCCAGAACGAGTTGGGCATCGAATCCATGGCGCACCTCACCTGCGTGGGCCACTCCCGGGACGAATTGCGGGATATCCTGGCTACCCTCGAGCAGTCGGGCATCGGCAACGTGCTGGCCTTGCGCGGCGACCCGCCCAAAGGCGACAAGACCTTCAAGCCGCATCCCCAGGGCTTCGCCCACGCATCCGACCTGATCAAATTCATCAAATCCGATTTCAAGCTGCGCATCGGCTGCGCCTATTATCCCGAGAAGCATATGGAAGCCGCCTCGCTGGAATCGGATATCGCCTTTCTCAAGCTCAAGCAGGATCACGGGGCCCAATTCACCATCAGCCAGTTGTTCTTCGACAATGAGAGCTTCTACCGCTTCCGCGACCGCTGCGCCACCCAGGGCATCACCATGCCTTTCGTCGCGGGCATCATGCCGGTATTGAACCTGGGGCAATTGAACCGCTTCAAAGAGCTGTCCGGTTGCGCGATTCCGGAATCCATGGTGGCCTTCCTTTCCGCGGGTAGCGCCGAGTCTGTGGCCGATCGCGGCGTCGAATTCGCCAGCCGCCAATGCGTCGATCTGCTGAAGAACGGCATCGCTGGCATTCATCTGTATTCCCTCAACCAATCGTCTTCCTCGGTGCGGATCACCGAGAACCTCCGCAAGCTGGGGTATTTCCCCCTGGCCGCTTGATGTTCTCGGGCCGATTCGGTTCCGAGCCTGGTGGCCTCAACTCCCACTGGGAAGCCAAGCTCCGGCTGGAAGCGGCGGGCACTCCCCTCTTCGACATCACGCCCTCCAATCCGACATTGGCTGGAATCGATTACCCTCCGGGAATCGTATCCCTGCTTGCGCGGCCGGAAGCCCTTCGTTACCACCCCAATCCCCGCGGCGCGCCGGATGCGCGCCGGGCAATCGCGGCCCATGCCTACTCGCGCGGCCGAGCCGGGGATCCCGATCGCCTTATCCTCTGCGCCAGCACCTCGGAAGCCTATTCCTGGCTTTTCAAGTTGTTATGCGAACCCGGGGAGGAAATCCTAGTCCCTTCCCCTAGCTATCCTTTGTTCGACGATCTCGCCGATCTCGAGCACGTTACCTTGGTCCGTTACGCCTTGGGACACCGGCCCGGCAACCGCGCCTATTGGGAACCCGACTTCGCGGCCTTGCGCAACCTTATCTCCACGCGCAGTAAAGCCCTGATCCTGGTCAACCCCAACAATCCCACGGGACATGTACTTGACCAGGCCGCCATTGACGGGTACCTGGCCCTGGCCGAAGCATACGGCTTGGCCCTAATCGTCGATGAGGTTTTTTCCGAGTATATCCTGCAAGCCGAAACCCGCTGCGCGCCGGTCCGCTCACAAGGCCCGCTGGTATTCACGCTCAACGGGTTTTCGAAAATGCTGGGCTTGCCGCAGATGAAACTCGCTTGGATCCAGGTGGAGGGCCGCCCGGACCGGGTGGAATCCGCCCTCGATCATCTCGAGTTCATCGCCGACGCGTTCCTCTCCGTCAACACGCCCGTCCAGGCCGCTGCCGCGGATCTGCTCGCGCAGCGCGAGCCCATCCAGGCCTCCATCCGCGCCCGCCTGCACGCCAATCTCAAGGCCTCGTGGGAATGGACGGTGGGGTCGCGCACCCAGTTGTACAGCGCCAACCACCCGGAAGCCGGATGGTACCTGCTGCTGCATGTGAGCACTCCCCTTGAAGCCGAGGTGTTCGCCCAGGATCTGCTGGAACGGTTCCACGTGCATACCCATCCCGGCACCTTGTTCGGCCTGGGCAAGGAATGGCCCCTGGTGGCCAGCCTGTTGACCCCGGAAACGGTATTCCGCGAAGGCCTACGCCGTATCGCGCTTTGGACCGAAGAGCGGACCGATGCCTGAGGCCGCCTCCAAGCAGGCCCCTGTTCCCCACCCCGCGACGGACGCCGCCGCCCGGGAGATCAAGGCACAGGTCCACCGCTATTACGCCGCTGCCACCGAGGACTACCTCAAGTATTACCAGACCGGTTGGCATCACCATATGCATTACGGATTCGATCGCGACCTGCCGCGGGGCGGGAACCCGACCGAGCATATGGTGCGATACCTGGCGCAAATCGCCGGTCTCCAGAGCGGCGAAAAGTTGCTGGATGCCGGCTGCGGCGTGGGCGGGTCTTCCATTTTCCTTGCGCGGGCCATGGGACTCGATTGCGTCGGCATCACCTTGGTGGAAAGCCAGGCCAAGCTGGCCAAAGGCTTCGCTGCCAAGTCCGCCGCGCCACAAGGACGGGCCCGCTTCTCGGTCAACGATTTCCATGTCCCCGCCTTCAAGCCGGGAAGCTTCGATGTGGTCTGGGCGGTGGAAAGTTTCGACCATGCGGTGGACAAGCGCGCCTGGGTCGAATCGATGTACGAACTGCTCAAGCCCGGTGGCCGCCTGGTTATCGCGGACGGCTTCCGCGCCACCGCCCCGCGCGACGCGGCCCAGGCCCAAGCCTACGCGGGCTTCCTGGCCGGCTGGGCCGTCCCGCATTTGTGCTCCGCCCGCGAACTCGAGGAATACGCCGCGGGCGCGGGTTTCGACCCCGTCCATGGCGAAGACATCAGCGCCGATGTGCTCCCCCATGCGCGGGCCATTTTCCGGTTCGGCCTTCTGTTCATACCCGTCCGCTGGGCGCTGGCGCGCTTGGGAATGGTCAATCGCGAGAAGCTGGGTAACGCCTATGCTACCTACTTCCAGTACCGTACCTTGCGCCGCGGTCTTTGGGCATATTGCGTTTATTGCTTCCGCAAACCGGTTTGATCCCGAATCCCCCCCTGCCGCGACGCTTTCGGCCCGAATAGGCCGGGGCCGCCGCCGCTTTTCCCCCGGTTCCTAGCGCCAATAAGCGCTACCCTGGACTCGGGGGTTCCATTGATCAATACATGCCGACGGAAGCTTATCCCTCGCCAATGCGTGGCCGCATGTCTTTGCGTCATGGCCGCGTCGGTATCGGCATCACCCCCTTACCGGGAATCCGATCCCCCCTACCCTGACGCGTATACGGACGCGCAGAAGTCGGAGCAGCGGACCCAAGGCGCACGCATCCTCGCCGAGCTC
>JAHFCH010000109.1 GCA_023249635.1 Fibrobacterota bacterium | reverse complement strand
CCTGAAATTCGGCAAAGATGGGGACTTGTACCTTTCCACCGGCGACAACAGTTGCGCGGGATGTAACGATCAGTTTTCGCCCATGGACGAGAGGCCCGGCAAGGAGTACACGGACGATCAACGCAGCACCGCCAACACCAACGACCTGCGCGGCAAAATCCTGCGCATCCATCCCGAGGCCACCCAGGCGGCGGGCCGCTGGTACACCATTCCCAAGGGGAACCTGTTCGCGGACGGCACCGCCAAGACCCGCGCCGAGATCTACACCATGGGCCACCGCAATCCCTACCGTATCTTCCCTGATCCGGTAACCGGCAGGTTATACATCGGCGAGTTCGGGCCGGCGGCGCAGTTGGCCACGGAGCGCGGCCCGGAAGGCGCCGACCAGGTCAAGATCACGGACAATGCCGCTTTCCTGGGGTATCCGTACTTCCTCAAGGACAACCAGCCCTACTGCCATTGGGACTACGGACAATTGAAATGCGTTCCCATCAAAGGGCAAGACGGGATGAAGTACGATCCCCTGCGCCCGGTGAATACTTCGCCCAACAATACCGGGCTGGAAGTGCTGCCCCCCGCGACCCCGGCGGCCTTGTGGGAACATGACGGCAAATCCCCCGATCCGATTCCCGGGCTCAAGGCCTGCGGCTTCGGCGCAGGCGCGGTATACCATTACGATCCCGCCCTGGCATCGACGGCGAAGTTCCCGCCCTGGTTCGAAGCCAAGCTGCTCCTGTTCGGGATCGGCAGCGGCTGGCAGCCCAAGCTTGCCATCGTGCCGCCGGGAGCGGTCGCGCCCTTGAAGCAGGCCGTAGCGGCGCCCTGGACCGCCAAGGGGATCAACTTCAGCTCCGGCGTCCACGATATGGAATACGGACTCGGCGACGGAGCCCTGTACGTGCTGGATTACGGCGGATCGTTCTACGCCGAGAACGGCGATGCGGGACTGACGCGCATCACCTACAACGGTTGCCTTCCGACCGTGGGCGTGGCCGCGCGGCCCGAGACCCGCAGCGGAATGCCGCCTGGCAAGCGCCAACTGATGCTGACGGATGCGGCCGGACGCACCCTGACCGTGCCCGCGGGCGCCCGGGGCGCGACGGCCTGGTCCCTGGCCGGTCGGCGGTTATGGGAAATCCGGTTTCCCGCCGGGTCCCAATCGGAATTGAGCCTGCCGCCCAACCTGCCCGCCGGGCTGCTGCGGTTGGAATGGAAAGGCCTTTGATGCCCGCTTTCGCGAGTCCCCAAGGTCCCGGCAGCGAAACCGGTTCCGCCCGCGCACGCCTGCCTTCGCCCTGGAAAGCCGCGCTGGCGCTGGCCGCCGCCGCGCCCGGAGCCATCGTGGCCGCCGCGCTCTTGCTGAGCCCGGCCCACGGGGAGACGCCGCGGCCCCTCAGCAAATCCGATTCGGGATGGATCTCCCTTTTCAACGGCAAGGATTTCACCGGCCTGTATATCCGTCTGGGTGCGACCTTGCAGGATCCGGCCAAGCAGAAATCCTTCAAGATCGAAGACAGCGTCCTGCATGTGCCGACCACGGGAGGGGTGGGGGCCATCGCCACGGAAACCATCTACTCGCGCTACCAGGTACGCGTGGAATACAAGTTCGGCAAGGGGCAGAGCAACCCCAACGCGGGACTACTCTATCATATCGACAGCGAGGATTGGAAAGCGGGAGAGGCGTACGGATCCCGCGACGCCACGGTTCCCTACCTGGCCGGGGCTTATTGCAAAAGCGTGGAATACCAGATGTACCGCGGGGACGCCGGCGCCTTCCTGGGCATTGTTAACGTGTGGGTTACGGCGGATACCAAAGGCGATGGGAACCATACCTGGAAGGAAGGCGGCACGCCTTACACCGCTTACCCCAGCGACGGATTGGCGGAGAGGCGCATCTACCGCAGCGTGAACGCGGCCCCCAACGATACCGATTGGGTGCGCTTCGAAGGCACCATCATGGGCGCCGATAGCGTGATCCACGCCGTGAACGGAACCGTGGTGATGAAAGGCCGCAACCTGAAGCATAACCGCAAGCTGCAAATCACCACCAAGGATGATGCCGACCAGCAGCCGATGGACCGCGGGCATATCGGGTTGCAAACCGAAGGCGCCGAGGTATTCTACCGGCATTGGGAAGCCCGCCTTTTGGACGAAGCCGGTAAACCCATCATCCCGGGATGCCGCGACGCGGCTTCGCCGGATTACAATCCCCTGGCGAACCGGGATGGAGGCATCTGCCGACCCACCACGGCGCTCGCCGGAATACCCAAAGGCGCCGGCGCGGATGCTAGGGGGATCCGCGCCCGGGGCCCTATGGCGGCGCGCGAGACCGCGATCTCCCTCCTGGGGGAACGCGGGCGCAGCCATCATCCTGCCTATCGGGCCCTTGCCCGCCCGCCGAATTCCACCCACTCACCTGGCGGTGCGGACGAGGTAACCCGGTAGGCAAGGATGAACCTGAACATGCGCGCGCAAATTTTGGCCTTCGCGTTGGTGGCCATCGGTTCCGCCGTCCGCGGGGCCGACTTCACCTTCTTCACCACTTCGGACGTGCATTACGGTTTGACCGGATCGGATCGGGGCGGCGATCGCGACTCGGTACGCGCGGCCATGCCGGCATGGCTCAATGCCGTGCCCGGGGCGAAGTTTCCCGACGAGGCGGGAACGGTGGCGCAACCCAAGGGGCTCCTGATTCCCGGGGATCTGGTGCATTGGGAAGACACCTTGCTGTGGAAGCAATATGATGGCGACTACGCGGTAGGTGGCGCCGCGAAAGTGCATTTCCCCATCTACGACGGCACCGGCAACCACGAAGTGCAGGATCAGAAAGGCATCATCGCGCCGCTCTTCATGAAGCGCGTAGCGCAACGACGCGCGCGCTACGGGCTCACCGATCAGGATTCCAGCGGATACCATTATTCCTGGGATTGGGAAGGCGTGCATTTCGTGAACCTGAACCTATGCCCGGGTTCGGCCGCCACCGCGAACCGATGGAACGGTCCCGCCGGCAGCCTGGAATTCCTGCGCAAGGATTTGGAAGCCCATGTGGGCCTATCCGGCCGCCCGGTTTTCCTGATGCATCACTTGCCCTACAACGACACCCTGTATACCCCCGATTTCGCGGAAGGCTGGATCACGGGCGCGCGGGCTTCGCTCTTGCAAACCCTCAAGCCGTACAACGTGATCGGTATCTTGCATGGGCATACCCACTTTTACCCTTCGGCCTACAAATACCAGGGCATAGATATCTTCGACGATGGGGCGAATATGGCCGGCGATATGTTGGTCATCCGCATCGCCAACGGAAAGCTAAAGGTGTGGAACCGCTCCAAGGATAAATGGGGCACGGTCCGCTTCGAGAAGGACATTTCCCTCGGCGATCCGGTCCGGCTGGTACCCGGTAGGCCCGGGTCGCCGCGGTTCCGCTTCTCCGTGGCGGACCAGGGTATCGCCTTTTCGGCTTACGCGCCCATCAGCAAGGTCCAGGTTTTCGATTTGTGCGGTCGTTTGCGCAAGGAATGGGGCCGTCCGGAGCCGGAAACCCTTTGGGACGGACGCGACGGTTCAGGTCGTTCCCTCCCTCCTGGCCTCTACCTGGCCCGGTTTTCCGGCCCGCGGGGCGAGTACCGGACCCGACTTTCCCTGCCTTGACCTGCTAAAGCCAAGTTCCCGTTGACCGCAGGGGCACGAGGGGATATCTTTGCCTTAACTAGGGTTAACGAAATGCGTAACGCGACCTACAGCACCTATTCCTTTTATTTCTTCTGGCGGGAGACCTCCGGGGGTTAAGGATTTCGCGCTGCCGCCAGCCGTCAACCAAACCCCCGGAAGCTCCGGGGGTTTTTTGTTTTTGCCGTGGAGATGATCTCATGCAGATAACCGAAAACCTGAACATAAGGGAGATCGTCCCCTTGATAGCCCCAGCCGATTTGAAACGAATGCTGCCGATGGACGAGGCGTCCACGGCCACCGTGCTCGCAGGACGCAAAACGGTGCAGGATATCCTGTCCGGCGCCGACAACCGCATCCTGGCCATCGTAGGCCCGTGCAGCATCCACGATACCGAGGCGGCCCTGGAGTACGCGCGGCGCTTCCAGGCCCTGCGCGAAAAGGTGGGCGACCGCATCTTCCTGCTGATGCGCGTGTACTTCGAGAAGCCCCGTACCACGGTGGGTTGGAAGGGTTTCATCAACGATCCGTTCCTGGACGAATCCTGCGACATTTCCACCGGCGTGCGGGAAGCCCGTCGCCTGCTGCTCCAGATCAATGCCATGGGCATCCCCGCCGCCACCGAGTTCCTCGATCCCATCGTGCCCCAGTACATCGCCGATCTGGTGAGCTGGGCCGCCATCGGGGCGCGCACCACCGAATCGCAGACCCATCGCCAGATGGCGAGCGGCCTCTCCATGCCGGTAGGCTTCAAGAACGGCACCGATGGAAACATCCAGGTGGCCGTGGACGCGCTCACGTCGGCGCGCTTCGCGCATAATTTCCTGGGACTGGACGCGGACGGACGCACCGCGATCGTAAAGACGAGGGGAAATCCGTGGGGCCATATCGTGCTGCGCGGCGGCAAGTCGAAACCCAATTACGATGCGGAGAGCGTTGCCGATGCCATGGGGCAATTGCGCAAGGCGGGCATGGACACGCGCCTGGTGGTGGATTGCAGCCATGGGAATACCCAGAAGCGCCACGAACTACAGGAAGTGGTGTGGCAGAATATCGTGGAGCAGAAAGCCGGGGGGAATTCCGCCCTGGTCGGCGCCATGGTGGAAAGCAACCTGTTCCCGGGCAGCCAGAAGATTCCCGGGGACCGGTCGCAGTTACGTTACGGGGTTTCGGTCACGGATGAATGCGTGGGCTGGGATACCACCGAAAGGATGGTCCTTAAAGCCCATGACACCTTGGCGGGAGCCGTCTAAGTCGCGATTACAGTCGTGATAAAGGTCGCGATTATTCTTCGGGCGGCGCGGCTTCGTTTTCCACGGGCCGCGGCCGCAGGAACACGAATCCCACCGCGGCGAAGGCAGCCAGCGCGGAAACCACGCGGAGCAGCAAATCGGTGTAGAAACCGAAATGCCAATGGTCGAAGACCCATTTTTCCCCGACCAACAGGCCGGTCAAAACCACAAAAACCCCAAGCACGGTCTTGCCCATCTGGTTTTCCAGGTTAATCACCCGCGCTCTTTCGCGGATCCACCAAAAGCCCGCGAACAGGCATACCAACATCACGATTTTCTCGGTAAAGGCCATGCCGCCAAGATAGGAAGAAAGCCGCTTCCCAACCTCTCCGTAACCGGTCCAAAGCGGCTCGGAATGCCTTGGGGAAAAGGGCTTCCCAGCCGTAAAATACGGGAAGTGAGATTGGCCCTTTTTGCGGTATTAAGCTTGCTCTCCCTAGGGGAGGCGCGCACGGATTTTTCCCAATGGAAGGATTCGCTGCGGGTGATTTTCAATACCAGCGCTACCGGGGCAGCGACCGCATCCCCGGTCAAAAACTTTCCCCTGCTCATCCAGGTCGGCGCCGGTAATCCGGCCCTGCTGGGCGCGTCCCCCGGCGGCGCCGATATCCGCTTCACCGATTCCGGCGGCGTGGAACTTCCCTGCCATATCGCGCGTTGGGATACCGGATTCATCAAGAGCGCGCAAATATGGGTGAACGTACCGGAGGTGGCGGCGAACTCCAAAACCGATTTCGTGGTCATGTGGTGGGGCAATCCCAAGGCGCCGGCCATGCCGGGTTCCGTGAAGGTGAACCAGGGATCCAGCGACGTTTTCCTTGGAGGCGACGTACCGATGGGGGGACGGTTGGTTTTCGATACGGCGTTCGGGTTCGTGGGCGCCTGGCATCTGGATGAGGATTCTCCGGTGCTGAAAGGGACGACTGCAGCGTTCAAGGATGCCTCCCAAGCCGCGAACCACGGGGACGACTCGGTGTCCGCCATAGGCGGAACAGGGGTGGTAGGACATGCCCTGCAATTCAATCCGGTGACCCTGGACTTTATCTCCATCAAGAACGCGGTTAACCAGCAGGCGGGCGCGGCCCTGTCGTTCTCCGCGTGGATCAAGGGGACGCGCTGGAGCGGCATCGGGGTCGGTGCGGTTGCCTCCCAAGTCAATCCCATCGTCCGCAAAGGCGACGCGAACCCGAACCCTTACCAATTCTGCGTTTCCGAAGGGAAGCTTTCCCTGGCGTTGGACACGAACGACAACAACGGCGCGCATGGCACCAAGGTCCTGGAAACCGGAAAGTGGATCCATGTAGGCGGCGTGTGGGACGGGAAAACCATCCAGTTGTTTCAAGACGGCAAGCTCGATACGGCGGCGCCTCCGGGACGTATGCCCGCGATTGGGAAAACCGATGCGCGGCAATTGTACATCGGGGGGCGCACCACGACGGCGGACGCTTCGTCGCTGGATCTCTTCGAAGGCGCCATCGACGAAGTGGAGATGTCTAACGTGGCCAGGGGAAAGGATTGGATGCGGCTTTCGTACGAGAACCAGAAGCCCGGCTCATCCATGCTCAGCTTCCTCACCATCGCCGCCCCCAAGGATACCGTGCCCAAGGACACCGTGCCCAAGGACACCGTGCCAAAGGAGGACTATTCCAAGTGGGCCCACTCGCGCAAGATTTCCTTCAATACCACCGCCACCGGCGCCGACGTGAAACAAGCGGTGACGGATATCCCCATCCTCCTTCGCTTGTCCTCCGCCAACCTGGATTTCAGCCAGCCCCAGCCGAACGGGGTCGATCTCCGCTTTGCCGATCCCGATGGTACGCAACTGCCCTGGTCGCAGGTAGCCTGGACGACGTCCACTCCTTCCGGAGAAGTGTGGGTACTGGTTCCGAAAGTGGACGGGGCCAGCAAAACGGATTACATCACCATGTACTGGGGCAAGGCCGATGCGGTGGAAACCCACCGGAGCGGGATGGTTTTCGATACGGCCAAAGGCTGGTCCGGCGTATGGCACATGCAGAATTCCGCCGCGGGAAAGGGCACAGCCAAGGTCTATAAGGATGCGACTGACGCGCATAACGATGGGGATGATCTGGTGACCGCCGATACCGAGTCCGGGCTGATAGGCCGATCGCAACGGTTCGGGCCCGCTTTCGGGGATTGCATCCGCATCACCTCGTCGCCGACCCTGCAACCGGCCAAAGAGGTGACTTTTTCGGCTTGGGTCAAGGCCGACTCCTGGGATACCGAGGGCAGCGGCAACGTCAATACCATCTTGCGCAAAGGGGATACCAGCCCGAACGCCTACCAGTTCCAATTCCGCAACGGCATACCTGGTGTAGGATTCAATGTCGGGGAGGGCGCGACGCGATATGCGACCGCTCCCTTGAGCACAAAAACCTGGCACCATGTCGGCGCCATCTGGGGCAAGGACGCCTTCTTGCATTTGTACGTGGACGGGGCCGACATGGGCGGTACCCAGTATACGGTCGCGGGCGGAATCGGCAAGGATGATCGCCCGCTGTATATCGGGGGACGGGAAGCGACCGCCAACGACAGCGGGGATCAATTCAAGGGATTGATCGACGAAGTGCAATTCTCCCGCGTGGAGCATACTGCCGATTGGATGAAGCTGGCCTACGAATGCCAGCGCCCGGACAGCAAGCTGCTGGAATGGGACGGGCTGGTGATTCCGCCCGATACCACCAAGCCGAAGGACACCACCGTAGTGGTTCCCCACGAGGTAACCGATACGGTACTGGCGCCCGGCCAGACCGTGGTGCATGGGGGCGTTTACCAGATTTCCAATCCCGCGGGATCGGACGCATCGGTGCGCATCCGTTTCCTGCCCGTGACGGACAGGGGCGATCGAGGCATTGATCAGGCTCGCGAGACAATCCGCCTGGAGCAGACCAGGACCGGCGTGGCCCTTCCCAACGTATTGTTGGAAGCCAACGGCAACCTGGTGGGGGGCATGACCCTTTTCCGCGTCCTGCCGGGCATAGATGGCCATGGGTTGGTCTACTCCTACGGCGAAGGCATCGGTAGCTGGTCCCTGAACCAGCCCGGCGATTATTTCCTGGGGAAGGATACCCTCGCTCCCGTGATCCGCTTCTTGGACGAAGGCGTGGATGATAAGGACAGTTCCTGGATCGAGGTGGCGGCCGAAGACAACGTAGCCAACCTGATCCTGAACATCGCGCATACCCGTAACCCGGACGATACGGTGGAGAACGAGCAACGGCGCATCGCGGACGGGATCGGGAACGTACGCCTGGCGTATCCCGCAGGAACCGGGACGGAACCGCAATTGCTTTCCCTGCGGCTATGGGACGGGAGCCATGACGTAGGCTTTCCGGGTGAGGGCGGAGGCTTCTACCAATTGCGGAGGCGACTGCGGGACGCCAAGGCCAAGGTCGATTTACCCGGCAACCTGGGCTGGCGTTTCCTGGGCATTCCACTGGGATTGGAAGCCCCCATGACCTTGCAGCAGGCGGCGGGCGCCGGTAACGAGCTGTTCGGGGCGGCGTGGGTGAATGATTTCTCGCTGGAGCACAACGGCTCCTGGAACCTGCTGGGCGCCGCGGATACCTTACCAACGGGCCAGGGCATTTGGCTCGCGGCCCGCGCCGCCCAGGCGCAGGTTTCCCTGGGGGATGGGAAAAGCAACACTCCCGGCGAGGCGGGCGTGTTCCGCATGCATCTCGATAAGGGTTGGAACCAGGTTACCTGCCCGGGGCTTAAAGCCTTGCCATGGCCTATCGCTGCAGGCGTATCGGAGGCGCGGGACAAATCCGGGGTCAAGGCCTTGCTGGCGCCGAACTCCGACATGACCGGGTATGTGGAGTCGGATAGCCTGCAACCCTGGCAAGGCTATTTCGTGCATGCCCACGCCGACACCACGGTGGAGTTGGTCCGGGCCGTGGTCGCGTCGAAACGCTCCGCGGCCGGAAACGCTACGGGAGTGCCGTTGCAGGCTTTACTGGAACCGCTGCCGGGAAGCCCGGGAGCCATCCTGGTTTCGGGTCTGCGCTTGGGCGCGGCCGCGTTCGCCCGAGACGGGATGGGCGTGGAAGACGAACCCGCTGCTCCCGCCATAGGCACCGAAGCATCGCTTGCCTGGCGTCGCGCCGGGAATGGATTGCGTACCGATCTGGTGGGTTGGCGCGGAAGCGGCGAATACGCCTGGAAGCTGGCTTGGGGCGCCGACGGCGAAAGCCGCGGCGGTGTGGCGCGCATGCGCTTGGCCGACCTGCGCCTGCCTACGGGAATGTCGATGTGGGTGGCTTCGCCCCTGCGTAAGCTGGCCGAACCCGTGGCCGCCGGTGCGGAGATCGATGTGCTTGCAGACGCCGCGGATACCCTGGTATTCTGGGCCGCGCCCGCAGGCCGCGCTTTCGCCTGGGGCGGGGGATTCATGCAACGCCCCGCAGCGCGCAGCGTAACGTGGATCCGCAATGGCGCGGGGGGAAGATTGCGCGTGGCCTTGCCTTCGGTATCCGGACTGCGCGCGGATTGCCACGACCTGTCGGGCCGCCGCCTGGGATCACTGCGCCGCCCGGCTCTGGCGCCGGGATACTACGAGTTCGCCTTCGCGCCCCGCGGCGCGGGGTTGCGGATCGTAACCGTGGAGTTCACCGGGTTGCGTGGCGATGCGGGCCCTACGCGATTGACTTTCAAGATCGCGGGCCCATAGTTCCTTCCTGGCCTTTAAATTTCCTCCGCCTGCCTCCGATTATTAGATTCCCATGGGATTGCTTCGCAATCGGCAATCGAAATCCCATCGGAGGTTACGATGATCCGTTTCCGCAACCACTGCTTAGCCGCGATCACCTTGGCCCTGCTGGCCGCCGCTCCGGGGCACGCCCGCCAGGGAGGCGATTTGGGCTTGGGTTTTGTCGCGGGAGATCCCTCGGGCATTTCCGCGAAAATCTGGCTGAGCGACGCCAACGCCCTGGATCTGATCGCGGGTTTCAGCGTGCAGGAAGACTGGATAAGCCTTCACGCCGATTACGTGTGGCACGAGTTCAGCCTGTTCCCGGTGAATGTCGGCCAATTGCCGCTCTACTACGGCATGGGCGTCTGGACCGCCATCGCCAAGCATGCTCCGGCCCTGGGCGCCCGTGGCGTGGTCGGCATCGAATACCTCTTCTCCAAAGCCCCTCTGGACGTATTCCTGGAACTGGGACCGGGAGCCTCGCTGCTACCGTCGACGCGGTTCGGGATGAGCGGGGGGTTGGGGATGCGGTTCTTCTTCTGACGGATGTCCCGCGGACTCTGCGAGGGTGTTCGGTGATGGGATCAATCATCGTGCGGATCTGGTAGGGCGCGTCGGGCGTACGGCGCGTTCGCCGGTCCGCTTGGTGCTCCGCAGCTGGTCGATCTCCGCGCCTTGGCGAAGGGCGTCGGGCGTTAAGAGAAGATTGACTGTGGCAATGGGGTGGGTTTTCTCTTAACGACCGACGCCCTACGCCCGACGCCAAACGCTATGCCCCTAAGGGCGCATTCAGTTTTGAACGCAAAGTAACCAATTTTGTAAGTCTTGATTCTTGCGGCGGCCCCACCGCATGCGCCAGCCGCCCCTTTAGAGTGCGCCCAAGGCGCCCAAATCCATTTCTTCAGTCGCTTGTTCTTACTGGGCCAGCGCCGCGGGTAAACCGCCCACCATCGCGGGGGTTCCCGGTTTTCCCGCTCCGCCCAGAAGGACGTAACCCAGGGAAGGGTCGTTCACGTCGGCGGCCATGCCGGCCCGGGTGTCCGGGTCGATGCGCAGGGTGGCGGGATTGATTTCCTTTTGCACCGTGGTGGCGCTGCCGTCCTTGACCACCGTGATCTTGTTGCCGGCCGTGGCCAGGGCGCTGCGCAGGACTTCTATGTCACCGCGGAAGTATTCGAAGGTTGACGGTTTCGCCGGCAACCCGGCGTCGAGAGGGAATTGCGGGGGCAAGACGCCACCGTCCAGGCATTTGCTGCCCACGAAGGCCGCCGGATCCAGGAAACGGGTTTCGATGAGGTAGACGTTGTTGCGGACGAAGCCGAGGGCGTCACGGGCCTTGCCCAACTTGGCCGGCGTGCCTGGGAGCAGGTCGTCCTCGATGGCGAGCACGGCGTACTTGGTCGAGGTGGCCAAGATGGAATCCTTCTTGAAGTCGGCCTTTTCCTGGGCGGTGGCGCCGTCGAGGAGCGGGATAGGCGTGGGGAAAATCTGCACGTTGCCGCAGTAGGGGAAGGCCCCGTCCTTGATATGCAGGGAATCGTTGGTGGTGCGCATGACGCGGCCGCGCATGGACAGGTAGAAAGGGTCGCCCGGAGCGATGCCGGATTGATCCAGGAAGACGCGGAACTTGGCCGCGGTGCCCAGATACGCCTTGGAGAAGGATTCGGGCGGGATCGGGTTGGTTACGACGACGGTGCCGCCGTTGTTGTTGGTGCCGGTATTGGTGCCGTTGGCGCTCGCGTCGGTAAGTCCGGTGCCGAACTTGTCCTGCTGCAGCCAACCGGCGAAGTCGCCCGTGATGCCGTTGCTCAGGATCTTGACGGAGGCGTGGGAAGCGAGAACCTTGGCGGAGAATTGGCCGGGTACGTCGCGATAGAGCTTGTCCAGGCACTTGGTGGGCGCCACAGGATCGAATTTCTTGCAGGAGTCCAGGCTCTCGGTGATGCTGCCGTCGAGCACCCAGATGGCGGTGGTGGAATCCTTGCCGCGGCCCAAGCGTCCGTTCATGTCGAAGCGGCGGGTATATTGCTTAACGGCATCAACCTTGGTGGAACGCGCGCTCAGATCAAAGCTGCCGTCGTCCTGGTTATAGGTCTTGGTGGAGTCGAGCACGGCGAGGGTATCGCCGAATTCGTCGGTGAGGGTGAGCACGAACAGTTTGCCGCTGCCTTGGCGCAGCCACATTTTGGCGTTACCGAGCCCCGATGGGGCTTTGCGGTAAGTCATGACGGCGGAGGGCTCGACGACGACCGGGGTAACCGTGCCGGTACCGTTGACCGGGGTGCTGATGACGGGGGCGGTGCTGGTGCCGGCGGGGGCGGTCTTCTGGATGCCCAGGTAGGCGGACACATCTTCGCCGCGGCCGCTGGCGGCGTATTGTCCCACGTAGGGGCCGCCGCCGAAGGCGACACTGAGCCTGGGGATGGAATTGATGCGGTTGGCCGAGCCTTGCAGGAAGGCACGGTTCTTGTCGTAGGTGCCGCGCAGGAGCAGGCTCTTGCCCGAATCCGGACCGTTGTCGGGCAGGCGCACGGGGAAGAGGAATTCACCCATGGATTCGTTCAGCGCGCCGGCGACGGTGTCGACCAGGGTATCCTTGAGGGCGGCCGAGTAGGAGACGAGCAAGGTGTCGTTCTGGTTGCGGACCTTGAACTTGATGCTGTAAGAAACGTCGCCCAGCTTGATGAGGCCGGCGAAAACGCCCGAAGGGGCCGAGACGCGGGCGCGGGTGGCGGGCTTGCTGTTGGCGTCGGTGGGGTTGTAGCCGAGCAGCTTTTCGATATCGTCGGGGAAGCCGTCGGAATCGGTATCGGTCCATTTCACATTGAGCTTGGCCAGGGCGGTGAAGAAATCCTTCTTCTGCGCTTCGGTCGCTTCCGTTTCGATGCCGTTGGGGTCGACCATCTGCTCGAGGAAGTCGGCCAGGCCGTCGCGGTCGGTATCCACCAGGAAGTTGGGGAAGCTGCCTTTGTCATTGGCGTTGGTCTTGAAGTTGGCTTCCATGTAATCGGGGAAACCGTCGAGATCGCGGTCGGCGAAGTTTTCGGCGGCGTTGACGACGGCGGCCGGGGCGGCGGTCTGCTCGATCTTGGCGAAGGTGGTCGAGTTGGGATAGCCCTTGGCCGCGAAGTTTCCGCGGGCGGATCCGAAATCGGATTCGCCGTAATAGCGTTCGGGCAGGAATCCGGAGGCCAGGAATTGGGCGGCGGAGGTGTCGCGCACCGCGATGACCTTCCACTGGTATACGCCGAACAGGTTCTTTTCGGCGTTGAAGAGCTCGGTGAGCGGGAACTTGAAATTGACGCGCTCCCAGCCGGGCAATCCCATGGCCTGCACGTCGCGCAGGATGGAGGTGCCGCCGGAATCGACCTGGGCGCTGCCATTGAGGACCAGGTGATGCTCCAGGCCTTTGCCCTGGTTCTTCATGAAATACAGGCCGCCGTAAAGGGCGCGGCCGCCGGTGAACTTGGGATCTTCGGCCAGGCCGAGCACGTAGCCGCCTACGCTGTCGAAGTCGAGGCCGCGGAAGCGAAGGGTGATCTTGCCCGACGCGTTCATGGCGCCGTCGATGCCGCCCACGGGTCCCAGCAGGTTGATGGGCTTGATTTCCTTGACCTTGAAGTCGCTGGCGGCCACGGCGGCGGTGAACTGGGCCTTTTCCACGGCGCCGGCGTCGACGGCGTGGTTCACGATCCACTTGGTACCGGTGAAGCCGAGGATGAATTTGACGATGCGGAAGCTGGTATCGCGTTCGCCGCCGGATCCGCAGGCGAGCGCGGGATCCCAATTGCGGCGGCCGTGGATGGTGATGGTGGAAACCTTGACGGCCACCTTGGCTTCGGTTTCGCCTACGCTGATGCCGCCGTCGATGCTGAATTCGTCCTTGATGATGTCCTTGACGGGTTCCAGCACGGCTGAGGTGGAGAGGCGCAATTGCTCGCCCAGGAAGCGGGCGTCGCCGGTGGAATTTTCCAGGCCCGCCGCGGCGGGCAGGTCATAGGTGTATTCCTTGCCGTCGAGGGTGAACTTGGGTTCGCTCTTGGACCAGGTGATGCCTGGGGTGATCTCGACATCCTTGCGCAGCACGCGCGGTAGGATACCGGCGCCGGTATGGGTCTGCACCCAGAGGGTGTCCTTTTTGTCGGCGGAAGCGACCTTCCAGAGGGCGACCTTAGTCGAGCATTGGGAGGAGCCGGCCTTGTACACGGGCCCGTAGAAGCCGGCATTGAGCACGGTCTTTTCGGAAACCTCGCGGCGGATCTTATCCAGGAATTGCTGCGGGGAAAGGATTTGCGTACCGGCTTCCATGCGGAAGGAGGGATCCAGCAAGGTTCCCAGTTTGCCCATGTCGCCCTGCAGGTAAGCGTTGAAGAAGTCTTCCATCAACAAGGCCACGGCCTGGTCCTTGCCCTTCTTGTCCTTGGCGGCGCCTTCGTAGTCCTTTACGGTGAAGCTGAAGGTGAAGGTCTTATCCAGTTTCTTGCCGCCCAGATCGATGACGGTATCGGGAATGCCGAGCTTGTAGGTGGTGCCGACCACGAAGGGCTCCTTGTGCACGAAGTTCAGCTTGGAGCCCGTGATTTCCCAGTATCCGTCGACCTTGGGATCGAGCACGATGGAATTGATGGCCGAGAAGACCTGGGGCGGACGGGAGAACGAGATGCTGGGACTCTGGGTGGGCTTGATGGCTTCCTTGTCGGCCGGGTAGGTTGAGGACACCGAAAATACCTGGTCGTCGGTGGCGGCTACGGCCTGGAAGACGGCGCGGTATTCCTTTTCGAGCGGATTCTTGGCGAGATCCTTGAGTGAGGTGGGCAGCACCAAACCGTAGCGCGAGCCCGATTCCAGGCGGCCCAGGGACAAGGTCAGCTGCTTGCTGTCGCCGCTCCAGCTGGGGACGATGGCCGAGGCGGCCAAGGAGTCCTTGAGCAGGATGGAGCCGCTGGTGTTCTTGTCGTCCACCTTGCCTACCACGATGCCCTTGATGCTTTCGCGGTTGATGGGCTCGGAGAAGGAGATGTTGATCTTGGCGGCGGTGGCGGGGATGGCGCCCACCAGGAACAGGCCGGAGGCATCCGGGGAGGTGGCGTCGTAGACCGAGGCTACCGTGGGGCTGGTTACGTCCTCGATGGCGGTGGCGGTATCCAGCTTGGTAAGGGTGTCCTTCTTGGGGCTGATGAACGGGATGGAAGCCGTGATGAGCCGGAAGGTGGCGAGATCAAGGTGCACGGCGAAACCGTAATAGCGGCCGGCCTTGAGTACGGCGGAATAGTTGCCGTTCTTGTCGGTGGTCAAGGTGGTTTCGGCGGCGGTGGTGGGCTTCAAGGCGTCGAAGATGAGGATGGTGGCGCCCTGGAGGGGAACGGGGGCGGTGTTGAGGTAGCGGCGCTCGCCGGCGGCGTTGGCGGCGGTTTTCAAGAGGCCCTTGACGACGTCCTTGCCTTCGCCCTGTAACGCGCCGGTTACTACGCCTTTGCCGGCGGCCTTGGCTGCCTTGACCAGCGAGTCGTTGGTGTTGAGATTATTGCTGACGTTGTTGGGGTTGGTGACCTTATCCTTTTCGCAAGCGCAAGCGGTCTTCTTGGAAGAGGTGGGGCTGGAGCAGTTCCACAGGAATGCGGAAAGCACGCATAGGACCGCCGCGAGGGCCCGGGGTGAGGTCAAGATGCGGGATTTCAGCGATTTGTTTATGCGCATAAGGTGCCGGTCCTGTTCGGATTATCGGGCCTGCCAACCAAATTGTATGTGGTGGCGGTCACAGCTTGGGAATTTTTCATTTGATGATCAATTTCATGGTTTTGGCCATTCCCGGGATTTCCAGGCGATAGACGTAAGCGCCTTTGGGGAGGCCATTCCCGCCCAATCCCTGCGGTTTCCAGAGCAGGGTATGCATCCCCGGCCGGAAGGCTCCCTCGGCCACGCGGGCGGCCAAGCGGCCCGAGAAATCGTAGACGTTCAACCGTAGGCGATAGCTCTTATCCATGCGCTTTCCCTCGGCGCCCCAGGCTTGGGGCAGGTAGAAGCGGAAGGTGGTTTGCGCCACGACGGGATTGGGGAAGTTTTGGGAGATGGAGAATTCGCCCTTGAGGCGCGCGGCGAAGTCGGCATGGGGGGTGACCACGATGCTGTAATGGGTAGTGGCACCGTCCATCGCCAGGGTTGCCGGGGTCTCGGCGGACAACGCGGAGACCTGGCCCGCGCGGACCAGGAAGGCGTATAGGCCGGCGCGACCGAGCTCGGCGAGGCCGGGCAAGGAAAGCGCCGCTTGCGATTGGCCTGAGGCGGAATTCTCCACGGAGAAATCCCACCAGGCTTCGTCGCCGCCCAGGCTGCTACGGTAGTCGGCGGCGTAGCCGTTGACGACGGTTTCCCCGCCGGACTTTTCGCCGATGGGCGTTTCGCCGCCCAGCGCTTCGCTGGCCTTCTCGAAATGGAGCGCGATATAGTCGCCGAACTTGGGCGCGTCGGCCAGCAGTCCGGATAGGTCGGTGGCCGCTTCGGAGCCGGAGCCTGCTGCCGATCCCGCGGTGGGGGTAACCGGGCGGATACCCAGGAAGTTCGCCTGATCGCGGTACGCGCCGGCGGTGAGGGACAATTGCAGGCTCCAATCCCCCGCATGGCGGAACCCGGGAGCATTGGACTCGCCTACGCCTTTGGCCAGCGCGCCTGCGCCTTTGCCCGAGGCCGGGAACCAGGGTTCGCCCTTGAGGGTGAGCGCGGTATCCCTGCCGACCTGGACCCAATAGGCTCCCCAAGGCTTGAGCAGGCCCTTGGCATCGACGAGGTCGCGCTTGTCGGCGTCCCATCCCCAGAAGATGAAGCCCGTGGCGGAAAGATCGAGGTAGAACGGGTAGGGATTGCCGATCTGGTTCCAGCCCTGCTTGCCGCGGGCCAGCTTAAGCACGAAGGGCTTGTCGAGCAGGTCCGCCTGGGTCACGGTAAGGTTGGCGCGCCGTGCGGTTTTGATCCAGTAGCCTTTGCCGCGCGACAGCGAATCGGCGGACTTGCCGGTGGCATAACGGCCCAGGGGAGAACCATCGGAGGCGGCCTCGTCCCAGGTGGCGGCCGCGGCTCCTGCGCCCAGGGCCGAGGTGGCGAGGGCACGGCCGGGGTATCCGATCATGTTCCAGCGCGCGCTGTCCAGGGCCAGGGTGCTGGCCCCGCTGATGGTGAAGTTGGCAAGGGCGTACGCCGATTGCTTGAGCCCGGCTTCATCCTCGGCGCGCACGGCCAGGCGGTACTCGCCGTCGGCGAGGGGATACAGGTAAAGCGGGGGAGCGGGGCAAATGCCGCTTCGGACGGTATCGCCCGCCGCGTTCACCACCCGGTAGTGGAAGCGGGTGAAGGCCAGGGAACCGTCGGCGTCAATCACGTCGAGGGCGGCGCGGGCCGCGCCCGCGGAGGTTTCGATGGATTGGATGGCGGCGACGGGGACGTCGTTGACTGCTGCGACCGTGGCGCGCAGGGACACGGTTCCGGATGCCCCCGCGGCGTCCAAGAATTTCAGCTTGAGGTTGTAGGAGCCCGCGTCCTTCTGCGCAGGCAGGACCGTGAAACGGAAGTAGCGGTTGTACCCGCTGCCGTCGAGGGTGCTTTTAACGCTGATGAAATCGGGCAAGGCGGTGGCCAGGTTCACGGGGTCGTTCTTGTCCATGTCCACCACCACAACGGTGAAGGAATCGACTCCGCGTTCGCTCCAGTGCATTACGGAATCCCAGGCGCTGCCCGGGAAGGCCACGGGGGCATCATTCACGTTGATCACGTTCACGGCGATGTCCAGGGTATCGAGCAACTTCCCGTCATATGCGAGCAGGCGTACCTGGGCGGGACCGACGTCGCGGCTGCCGGGGGCGAAGGTCAAGGTACTGTCGGCAAGGGAAACCCAGACCGGTGCCGAAACCACGGTAAGTACGGGTTTATCGGCGGGATCCGGATCCGAAAAATGCACCACGCGGCGGGTGACGCTGTCTTCTTTGACGGTCATGCTGTCCTGGCCGGCGGCGAAAACCGGCGCGTCATTGACGTCGAGGACGGTGATGGTTTTGGTGAAGGTGAAGACCTGGCCGCCTACATCGCTCGCCTGCACGGACACGGTATGCTGCCCCACGTCTGCCTGGCGGGGTTTGCCGGAGAGGGCGTAGATGCGGTGCGCTGCGAAGCCATTGCGGGCCGTATCGGGGGCCTCGGTCTTGGCGAGCCAGGCAGGTATCGCCGCCGTTACGGTCTTGACGGTATCGCCCAGGTCGAGGTCGCCCAGGTCGAGGGTCCAGGAGACTTGCTGGTTCTGCGCGACCGTATCGGCCAGGTTGCTGGCCGCGACGGAGGGAGCCCGGTTGGAATCGTAGCGTACACGCTTCACCACCGGGGCGGAGACGTTGCCCAGTTTGTCCTTGGCCCAAGCCGTGAAGTTGTAGAATCCCGACGCCATGGTGGTCGTGGACAGGGGTAGGCTGAAAGTACTGTCGGTTCTCAAGCGGGCGGTGTCCGGCGCCCCCCAGGCGGTGCCGTTGAAGAATTGATTGTCTGCTTCGCGCTGGCGCAGGGCGAAGACCGTGTCGGTGCCGGTCAGGGAATCCAGGGCCTTGCCCGCCACGAGGTTGGGCCAGGTGAGGTAGCTCGCCACGGCAGGAACGTTCACAATCACGACGGGACCGCCGCGATCCAATGTAGTGGTATCGCGGAACCAGGCCGAGCGGGTTCCGAACACGTTCTTGTACTGGACGGTGGCGATCCGTTTGCCGTCGGCGCCGGGGGCCATGTCCACCGAATCCTTGGCGCGTATGCCCTTCCAGGCCGCCGTGGCGGTGTCGGCCAGCAGGGAGTAACGCAGGCTGTCGGCGCCGGAAGCGGTAAACGTTAGCGCAGGATCCGCATCCCGGGTACGTCCCGTGATGTCGGCGATGACGATGCTACCGGTAACGGGTGCCTGGTACAAGGCTGTGTCCTGGGCGGAAGCGGCCCGGTTGCAGAAATTGCCCGAGGAATCGCGCACGAACAGTCCCATGGAATAGACGGTGTTCCCGGTCAGGCCCGTCAAGGTATCGGTCACGCGGGCTACGGGGACCTTTTTCCAGAAGGTGCCATCGGTGGTATTGAGGGGATAGGTATTGTCGGTGCGGTACCGGATCATAACGGTATCGGCATCGGCAGTAGCGGAAGCGGTCCAGGCCAGGGCCACCGAGCTGGGGCCGAGGGCGGTCGCGACCAGGGCGGTAACGTTGGCGGGTGGGGTAACATCCGGGGTACGGGAGGTATCCCGGGCGGAAGGGAGGGGCGGGGACCAGTTTCCCGAGGAGTCCTTTACGAAGGCGGCGAAGTTGAATACCTGCTTATCCGCGAGGCCTGTCGCAGTGTCGGAAACCCGGGATTTGGGCACGCCGCGCCACAGGGTACCGTCGGTGCGGTTGGCGGGATAGGCGCCGTCGGTGCGGTAGCGCAGGAAGACGGAGTCGGCATCGGGATCGGAAGGGGCCGACCAGGACATTTGCACCCTGTGGCCGTCCAGGGCCGTGGCGGTGAACCCGGCTACGTTGACGGGCGGAATGCTGTCGATGAAGGTCCAGTTCACGTTCCCGCCCAGGTTGAGGCTGGAGTCGGCGATGCCGGCGGTCTCGGTGGCTTGGCATCCGCCCAGGTCGGAATTGACGACCATGAGCGCGCCACTGACATCCAAGGTCCAGGCCTGCCCCGGATTGAGGACCAGGTGGGATCCGGGCAGCCCGTACAGGACCGCGTCACCGCCGGTCGTGATGGTTCGGCCGGCCAAGCCGATCAGCGACGCTCCCGGGGTGGAAACGTTGAGCGTACCCGAAAGGGCAACGTTGCGGCCGCCGAAGTCGAAGCTGCCGATATACAGGTGAAGCCCGGCAGCGGAAAGATCGCTTCCCCCCAGTTGCAGGACGCCCGTGCCCGTATGCGAGATGAACGGCAAGCCTGCCCCGGATTTCGGAGTCAAGATTTGCGTGCCGGAGGCCGCCTGGAATCCGAGGCTGCCCGAACCCGCGGTCAAAGCCGATAAAGCGGAGAAATCCGCATTTCCGGTCGTCACCAGTAAGGTGCTGCCCCCGAAGGCAAGGCCGCCTCCGGTCGAGGAGAACGATGCGATGGAATGCGTGAAGGATGTACCCAGGTCGAAGGTACCCGAGGACACCAGTAGTCCGCCGGCAGCCTGGATGCTCCCCGCGAGCGTCGTTCCGACGCTGCCGTTCTGCCTCAAGTCCGGCAAGGTGGCCGAAGCCGTGGGCGTGAAGGTCTGCGCCCCAAGGCCGTTGAACTCCAGGTAACCGCTGCCCGCGACCAACGCGGAGAGCGGGGAGAAATCGACGAGCGTTCCCTTGGCCCGTAATCCGGACGAGCCAAAGTCGAGCGTGCCGCCGGTGATGCTGAAATTGGTGACGGTATGGACGCGGGACGCGCCCAGGTTTACTGTGCCCGAAGCGATGGCGAGATTTCCCGCCGTGACATTGGCGAGGAACGTGACCGTGCCGGTCCCGTTCTGCGCGAGGCGCAGGGCGAATCCCGAGGGGTAGGGCGTGTAGGTCTGCGAACCCGATCCGGTGAAGGAGAGGAGATTCGGAAGCGACTCGGTGAAGCCCGCCAACCCGGAGAAATCGACGTTCCCGGATGCCTCCAGCGTAACGGACTCCAGATTGAGGATTCCTGAGCCGGTGATGGACTTGAAGCTCTGCGTGCCCCCGGTACCCATATCGAAAGTGCCGGCGGAAATCGTGAGGTTGCCCGCAGTGAGGGGATTGCCGGAGATTGTGGTCGTTCCGGAGCCGTTCTGCACGATGTCGGGGAGAACCGCGCCGGATTTGGGGAATAAGGTTTGGGTGCCCGAGGTGCCTACAAAAGCCAGGGTACCTGTTCCCGCCGTGAAGGATCCGCCGCTGCGGAAGTCGGCGTTACCGGAGTGGATGGTCAGGGCGCTGGCTCCGAAATCGAAGGTACCCGTATAACCGGAGGCGTAAGTGACGGACTTCGCGGAAGCGCCGGCGCCCAGCGTCGCGTTCTTGACCGAGGTATTGTCGAAGAGGACCGCAATGGTGGCTCCCGGCGCGATGCCGCTGGCCCAGTTGGCCGCCGTG
>JAHFCH010000297.1 GCA_023249635.1 Fibrobacterota bacterium | reverse complement strand
AGGCCGACTGGTGGGGCGTGGCTTCGAAGAAGATCGACATGTCCCTGTTGGGAACTAACGTGGCCGCGGGCCAGCGCATCGCCTATAGCGGCAGCACCGGCCCCGGCGGCTGCGGTTGCATGGATGGAGGCGCCGGCCCCAATACGCATCTGCATATTTTCTACGCGCACAAGGATCCGTCCGACAACAAGTGGTATTTCATCGACCCGTACGGAATCTATTCCTACCCGACCTTCTATCCCGTGCCCGTCGATGGGGCCATCAACAAGTCATGCGTCCGCTATCCCATCACCTGGAAGAACGGGAATCCTTCCTATGCGCCGTAACGGGCGGATTTGAAAGGACAGCTTCGGGCCGGGGAATCCCCCGGCCCGATTCCAATTGCGGCGCCCGCGCCCAATGCCCGGTCGGCGTGTATATCGTACCCGGCCAGATGGGCCTGAACAGGTTCCCGATCGATTACCCGCAATGCGAATCCCTCGATGGCTTGAGCGTGAGGAAAAGCTGCGAGGATCCGTCCGGCATCCTCGCGCCCGTCCCGGCCGCTCCCGGGTTACGGACCGCCCTGGAATCCAATTCGGGCGGAATGGAAGTCCGCTACGTGCCGGCAAAGCGGTCCGGTGTCCGCGTCTACGATACCAAAGGCCGCAGGCGGGCGACCAAAAAGGATTGACCCCCGCCGTCAGTTACGGAATCCGCAAGACGAATTTGTTCCTGGCCATAGGCAGCCTTCTTCCGTCGATGGAAAAGATCCTCGCGGTTTCCGATCCGTCCCCCTTGAACCGGAGCACGTTCCTTTTCACCGCGCCGGCAGGCTGGTTCGCCAGGACCACCAAGGTCACGATGGCCACGCCGCCGGTGCTGGAAGAGGATTCCAGCCCGGTCGTCGGCGCCTGCGTACCGAAGTTGCTCGACATGATATTGTCCGTCTTGCGGCGGTTCTTCCAGGCGGTTTCGGCATTGAGGGTCATCCAATCCAGGTATTGCTTCTGCTTGCCTTCATTGACGAATTGCATCATGTTGCGGATGAAGATCACCAGGAAGGCCGAAAAATCCCCGGTGTATCCCCCGTTGTTCAGAATGCCGGTGGCGCGGTTGCTCATGCTGTTCTTGACGTAGTCCACTGCCTTGATGGCGTCCTTATAATAACTGCTGTCGCCCGTAGCCTGGAACAGCAGGAAGGCAGTTCCGAAGAACGTTCCCTGATTGTAGAAGAGCGGTCCGCCGCCTACGGAACCGTTGGCGCGCATGTTGTCGGAGACCCCGCCCGTATTGGCGTTGAAGAGGGCCCCGCGCTCCCATTTGTAGGTCGCCTTGGCCTTGTTAAGGTAGGCGGTGTCCTTGGTGATCTTGTATAGGTTCATGGCCGCATAGGAGCCGGGCCCATTGCTGCAAGCGTTCTTGCTGCCCTTCTCGTTGTTCTTCCACCAGATGCCGCCGCCCAGAGCGTTGTCCCACTGGGTCGAATACACCCAATCGAAATTCCGCTTCGCGGTATTGAGGTAGGCCGTATCCTGCGTCAGCATGTAGGCACGCGTGGCGGAGATGATCCACCACTCGATATCGTCGTTGTAATCGTTCTGCTTCCAGTCCAATCCCATTCCGTTGGTCCGGTTGAAACCGGTCCAGGCGTCCTTCATCTGCTTCACGTAAAGGGGGTCGCGGGTGAGCTCGAACCGGTCCATCATGGTTTCCCAATCATGGGCGTAACGCCAGAAATCGATCCGGCCGGTCTGGTTGTCCTTCTTGAAGAACGTATTGTTCGATTTGTTCCAGTAGAGGTTGTACCAAGCATCATATGCGGAGTCCGCCTGGGCCCTGGTCACCGCTGCCGAACCGGATGAAATACAGCAGAAAACCAACGTTGCCGCAATACAGATTTGACCACCGAACAGACGCATTGGAACCCCCCGATTTTGGATTTGGCGCCAGGATTCCATATCGCTGGCGCACTATTTGCAGCCGCCCACCAGCAGCCTCCCCACACCTCCAACCTAAGGCCAGGTTGGAGGGTGCGAGTTTCAAGAATTCCGGGGAAAGGCGGAAGAATTACGGGTCATGGATGTGTAAATGGCCTGCCATTATCTGATTTACGGATAAAAATTATCGTAAAACGATAAATAATGGTTGCTTTTCAATGTCGTCATGCCTATATTGAAGGACATGAAGCTTCCGAGTTGGAAATACTTTGGGGACCGGTCCGTATCGTCTTGGACGAGCCGTATCTTGCAAGCGTCCTGGTATATCGTCCTCGTTTTATTTCTGGCTCTGACCGCCTTTTTGGCGCTGGGCTTGTTCGACATCACTTTCGGAGATCCCCTGACTGCCGAGGTCGCCAAGGCCGCCATGAATGAGACCGACCCTGACTGGGTCGAACTCAGGAAAATGCCCATCGCGGCCAAGGTTCTGGTATTCCCGTACCTTGCCGCGATTACCGCTTTGCTTCTCATGATCGTGAAGAAATCCCGGCGGATGTTCATGAACTTCCGGAACGACATCATTTTCAGCCGCGAAAATGCCGTCATCGCTTCGGGAACGAGCAAACTCCTGATCGGATTTTCCGTCCTTACCTTCAACTTCACGACCTTGCTTGTGAGCCTGATGCTGCTGATGCTCTGCGAGATATTCAAGTCCGGGACGGCGCTCAGGGAAGAACAAGACCTGACCATATGAGGTCAAGTTAGATGGGAATCGTATTCCGTCTCGACCGGGTTTTGGCGGATCGGAAAATGCCGTTGAACGAATTGGCGAGGAGAATCGGGATAACCGACGCGAACTTGTCCATCCTGAAAACCGGAAAAGCCAAGGCGATCCGGATCTCGACCTTGGACGCGATTTGTAAAGAGTTGAATTGCCAACCCGGCGAACTCCTGGAGTTCAAGCCGGACCTGCCCGAACCGGAATAAGTAAAAGCCTCCCTGGGAATCGGCCCTAAGCCTTCCACGTGCAGGATCTCCTGCGGGCGCCAAAGCTTTGCCCGGACCCTGGCGCACGGCGCGTATCGAAGAAAGGATGAGTATGGAAAACGGACGATTGGCGAGGCTGGCCGGCCTCTTATACCTGGGAAATATCGCGACGGGGGTATTCAGCCAACTGTCGGTCCGCGCAAGCATGATCGTCCCCGGAGATGCTGCGGCGACCGCCGCGAACATATCCGGGTCCGGATTCCTTTTCCGCCTGGGCGTGATCAGCGACCTTGCGATGATCGTGCTATTCCTCCTGTTCCCATACTGCCTGTTCCTGCTTTTGAAATCCGTGCGCGAAAGCGTCGCCCGGCTGATGATGTATTTCGTGGTGATTGGAGTAGCCATAATGTCCATGAATATGCTCAACAGTATCGCCCCCCTGCTTCTGCTCAGCGGAGCCGGCTACTTGAATACGTTTTCGACCGCCCAACTTTCCTCACTGACCCTGTTCTTCATGGAAATGCACGAGTTCGGATATACCCTGGCGGCCATATCCTACGGCACTTGGTTGCTCCCGCTCGGATTCCTGGTTTACAAGTCGGGATTCTTCCCGAGGATCCTGGGCATACTGCTGATGGCGGGGAGCCTGGGGCATTTGTCGCAATTGTTCCAGGTGATCCTGGCGCCCGATGCGGAAGTCCTCAGTTATCCGGGGCTCGCGCTGGCGACGATTGCGGAATTCTCATTCTGCCTATGGCTATTGATAAAAGGCGCCGGTGAAAGGACCGACCATGCTTGAAAACCCGAAGTTGGACGTGAAGCTGAAATTGTCCGCCCTGTGGATCGTATTGATGCTGCTTTACATCTATCCGGACATCCTGATACTCATGCAACCCGGAAAAATGAAAGAGATATTGGAAGGGTCGCTGGACGGAACCCGGATTACCCAAGGGCTCCTGCTCGGAGGGGCCATCGCCATGGCGGTTTCGAGTTTCATGGTCTACCTGAGCCTTGTCCTTTCGCCCAACATCAATCGATGGGTGAATATGTCGCTTGGGGTCGCATATATCGGGATGGTCGTCGCGTTTTTGCCCGGTCACTGGGCCTACTACCTCTTCAACAGCTGCCTGGAGATCCTGGTTTCCTGCCTGATCATTTGGCATGCGTGGAAATGGCCCAAACAGGAAATCCATTCCCCGCTCAACCCGAAAACGAATTGAGGTGAAAAAATGAAACGCAACGGATGCAACCTGTTTTTCCTTACGATGGCGGCCATGGCGTCCGTCGCAATTTCCGACGGCTGGAAAAGTGAAAAGACCGATGACGGCAAGGTCTCGGTCGAGTACCGTATTTCCAGCAGCAAGGATGCCGCCGGCGAGGACATGCCCCTCATCGAATACAATGCATCCATGGTCGACAGCGCGAGTTTCCCGGATTGCGTTTCCGCCCTGATGGATGTTTCCAACCACAGGAAAATCAATGATGATGAGTCCAGTGAGACCATCAAGACGGTTTCGGAAACGGAATGGATCGTCCGCTATAACATGAAAATCCCCTGGCCCCTGCCCAAGACCGACTGCGTTCTCAGAATGACCTATTCCAGGGATACCCTGAACCGGTCCGCGGAATTCGCTTTTGTCGCCGCTCCGGATCAGGCGCCTTCCGCGGGTAGGAAACGCTTTAGCAACCATCGGGTTACCTATACCGTCAGGGATTTGGGAAACGGGAAAGTCGAATTGCGCAGCCTCGCCAAATCATCCCCTCCCTTCAAGCTCCCTTTATGGATGATCAGCACCAATTTCCCGGATGGCCCTGCCGATCCCCTGAGGAATATCGTTAAGCTCGCAAAGGCGGGTCGGTAACCTCGGAAAGGCATTTCCCGGATACCCCTTCCTTTTTTCCGGAAATCTTTGTCGATTTGCTGGCTTCGCTTCGACTAGGGTCAGAATGCGGGATTCGCGCCGAAATGGAGGTCCATTTGAAATACCTATGCCTGGCCTATGGGGACGAGAAGAAATACGCAGCCATGTCCAAGGCCGAACTCGACGAAATGGGCGTGAAATGCAAATCCCACGACGAGGAGCTGCATCAGGGGGGCCATCTCGCCTTGATCGCCTCGTTGTCGCCCACCCGCTCCACCACCACCTTGCGGCCCCTCAACGGCAAGACCGTCCTTTTCGATGGGCCCTATGCCGAGACCAAGGAACAGGTGGGCGGACTCTTCATCCTGGAAGCCCGGGATTTGAACGAAGCCATCCAGGCGGCATCGCAGCATCCCGCGGCGAGGGTGGGGGAGAAGATGGGCTGCGCGGTGGAGATCCGGCCCATCGAATTCTTCGAAGCGACTTCGCTGATCAAGGCCTGATGAGGGCGGAACCCGGATCGGCCCTGGCCAAGGTGGACGAGGTCTACCGTGCGGAATCGCGCCGGGTGTTGGCCACCTTGATCCGCCTGCTGGGCGATTTCGATCTGGCCGAAGAGGCCGTGAATGAAGCCTTCCGGGCCGCGGTGGAACAATGGCCTACGGAAGGCGTCCCGGGGAATCCCCGGGCCTGGTTGGTGTCCACGGGACGATTCAAGGCCATTGACGGCATACGG
>JAHFCH010000005.1:81693-87332 GCA_023249635.1 Fibrobacterota bacterium | reverse complement strand
CGCCGCTACCGTGCGCGATACTTCGGCCCTGGAGGGTACCGCCTCCGTTACGGTCAAGCGCCTGCTCAAGCTCAAGCCTAAATTGACCTGGGCCCTGCAGGCCAAGACCTTGGATCAGAGGGACTCCATCATCCACCTGGGCCTGAGCAATCCCTTTACCGTCAAACCCGCGGATACCGCGGAAATCTCCCTGACCATGGCTTCGCGTTTCGCCGTATACCAAGCCCTGTTCGGCAACCTGCCCTATTCGGTAGGAGCGGAGGGTGGCGGTACCGATCGCATTCCCATCAACCTCAATCGCGTCACCCTGAAGATCGACGGCGTGATCAAAGGCGACAGCCTGGCGCGTGAATGGTTCCTGCCCGGCCAGGATGTGGCCCTGAACTGCGACTACGTGGCGGCGGGTCCGCACACGGTGACCCTGGAAGCCTATGGCATGGTCGGCACCTTCCAAGGACTGCTTTTCTCCGGCAGCGGCAACCTTACCACCAATGCCGGCGAGGACGGATCCAAACCGATCACGCTGGTCTGGGTGGGCCCCACTACCGGCGCCGCGCGCGTTACGGTCATACTCGGCCGTATCGGCAAGATAACGGTAGTCGGCGGATTTTCCGGCCTGCTCTGAGCCATTCCCGTTCCCGCATTTCCGGGCCTGTCTTTCGCGATCCCATATCCCATACAGGCGCGCAGTTGCTCCCGGCATCCGGTGCCTTTTACCTAGGGTAACGCACACGTTACGGTATCACGAAAGTTTCGCACAAGTTGTAATAAACCTTTAAGTTTCCCCGGGCTGCACCCGATGTTGTTCTTGGAACGGATTCCAACCACCCGCGCAGAAAGGATTCTACGCAATGACCCGCACCAGGATTGCCCGAGTTATCCCCCTTTTCGTATCGCTCGCATTGCTCGCCGCATGCTCCAACAATCCCACCGGGCCTACGGTCTCGGCCTCGGGCGGCGGTGCCAAGGAATCGAAGGCGGGTACCTACGGAACGGCGCAGTTCTCGTTGCAGGTAGGCAAGGTCGGCGCCCTGACCAAGACCTCGGCAATCAGCATGAAGAAACTCATCCTGACGGCCGTGGCCACCGGGGACAAGCCGGACACGGTGCGGGACACTTCCAGCATTAGCGGCAATGATCAACAGACGGTCCACCGCTCCCTGAAACTGAAGCCGAAGAGTTCCTGGATCCTGTACGCCAAAACCCTGGATCAAAAGGATTCCGTGGTCCACCAGGGAACCACTCAGGCCTTCTCCATCAAACTGCAGGACACTACCAACGTGACCCTGATATTGCAATCCCGGTTCACCATGTACCAGGCCACCTTCAGCAACCTGCCTTACTCCACCTCTTTCGGGAGCGATAAGGTCGGCGTGGCGATAAACCGCCTGGTCCTCAAGGTGGACGGCGTGGCCAAGGCCGACAGCAGCGTCAAGGACGCTTTCACCCCCATCCAGACCGTGATACTCGGCTTCGATTATGTCGCAGTGGGCCAGCATAACATCACGTTGGAAGCATATGGCATCACCGGTAAGTATACCGGCATCCTGTACTCGGGAGCGCTCAGCATCACCACCGTGCCCGGAGAAGACGGGACCCGGGCCGTGGTGCTCAACTGGGCGGGGCCCAACAGCGGCGCCGCCAGTGCGAGCATCATTGTGGGGCATGTGGGTAAAATGAACCTCAACCCCACCTTTTCCGATGATGCCGGCAAGGATTCGCCCCTCGACGCCAACAACGGCGCCGGGAACGACGGCAAGCTCTGACCCGTTAGGGCCGTCCTCGGCCCTCCCCTCGCGGACCCGGGATACCCCCCTCCCGGTCCCGCTCCCCGCGGCCGGATCCCCTGATGGGACCGGCCGTTTTTGCTAACTTTCCTTCCCAATGGACCTCGTATTCGGGCTTCTGCAGAACTTCTGGGTCATCCTCGCGATCAAGATCGGCGTAGGCCTCGGCTTGGTGATGGGCATGGTGCCCATGATGGTGTGGCTGGAGCGCAAGCTCAGCGCCCGCTTCCAGCTGCGCCGCGGTCCGAATCGCGTAGGTCCCTTCGGACTCTTCCAACTGGTCGCCGATTCGCTCAAGCTGCTGTTCAAGGAGGATTTCCTCCCGCGCAATACCGACAAGATCATCTTCCTGGCAGCGCCCATCATGGCCTTCCTGCCCGGCGTGCTTTCCTTCTCCCTGATCCCAATCGGCATCGCCGGCGGCAATGAGCTGATGGGACCGGGCGGTATCATCGCCGTGTCCTATATCAATATGGGCCTGCTGGTGGCCATGGCCGTCTCCTCCGTGGCCGCCTACGGCATCGCCTTCGCCGGCTGGGCTTCCAACAACCAGTATTCCCTGCTCGGCGGCATCCGCTCTTCCGCCCAGCTCATCAGCTACGAAATCGTGATGGGCATGGCGGTGGTGGCGGTGGTGATGATGACCGGCACCCTGAATTTTTCCGAAATCGTGCAACAACAACAGCACCGTTATTTCGGATTCCTCCCCGCCTGGAATATCTGGCGCCAGTTCCCGACCTTCATCCTGTTCCTCGTCTCGGCTTTCGCCGAAACCAATCGCGCCCCTTTCGATTTGCCCGAAGCGGAGCAAGAGCTGGTGGGCGGCTACCATACCGAATACACGGGCATGCGCTACGCCTGGTTCATGAACGGCGAGTATGCCGCCATGTTCACCATGTGCGCCATCCTCACCACCCTCTTCCTGGGCGGTTGGGATTTCCCCGGCTATTGGCTGATGATGAAAACCTTCACCTTCCCGTTCGCCTGGGCGGTCATCGGTCTCATCACCTTCGGCGCCTTTTTTACGAAGCTGGCCCTGCTGGTCTGCTTCTTCATGTGGGTGCGCTGGACCTTGCCGCGATTCCGCTGGGATCAGCTGATGAAACTGGGATGGAACGTGCTCATCCCGCTCGGCTTGATTAACATCATCGGCGTGGCGCTATTCCTGGAATACGTCGCGTCCCGATTCGGATTCGGAGGTTGAATGCCCGTGCCCGCCCGTGACGCCCAGATCAACAAGAACCTGCCCGGCAGCCGCCTGGCCTGGTTCACGCGCCTGTACATCCCCACCATCCTCAAGGGCATGATGGTCACGGGCAAGCACCTGTTCCGCCGCCCCGTCACCATCCAGTATCCCGAGCAGAAGGCGAAGATCTCGGAGCGCTTCCGCGGCGAGCATCGCCTGACCAAGGATGCCGACGGCAACATGAAATGCGTGGCCTGCTATATGTGCGCCACCGCCTGCCCGGCGCATTGCATCACCATCGAAGCCCAGGCCGCCCCGCCGGAATGGGAAGGCCGCGACAAGATCCCGAAGGTGTTCGAAATCGATATGCTCAAATGCATCTACTGCGGCTATTGCGTGGAAGCCTGCCCGAAGGAAGCCATCGAGATGACGAACAAAATCCCGCAGGTATACGACAACCGCCAGGCTTTCATCTACGGGCTCAATAAGCTGTTAAACAACTAGTCCTGCGGCCCCCTTGGGCTCTTGCTGTCCGTAAGGCAAAGCCCCCCTCTGTCGGAATCCCTTACATACCCCCTTGGACTATTGGCGGCACACAGTCTCTTTTTCGCAGTAAAGGAGGCCGGGAAACTGGCACATGCCTTGCGTAACCAGATGGTATGCAAACCAAAACCGTCTTTTCGCGCGTTTTAGGGCTTTTAGCTTTCACCGCCTTGGCCACCCATGCCGATCTGGTCTCGAACCAGGGTTTCGAGTGCGGCTCGGAACTTCCCACGGCAACCGGCTATGCCACCGCCTCGGCTTCTTCTTTGTGCTCATGGTACCAATGGGCCAATTCCGGCCCGGTAGTCACCACCTGGCAGTCCATGTCCAACGTGGTGGAAGGCAATGCTTCGGCGCATATCCTGGGCGGTGATCATGATGGTCTGTTCCAATACGGACTGTTCGCCCCGGGTACCTATACCTCGAGCGCTTGGCTTTACGTGAATTCCGGATCGGCGGAGCTGGGACTGTGGTACAACGGCGGCAACAACGGCACACTGGGCAATTCCACCACGACCACGGGCCAATGGGAATACGTATCGACCACGGCCAATCTCGACTACGGTATGATGGGCCCCACCATTTACGGTTCCAGCCCCGTCTCGGATTTCTACGTGGATGCCTTCTGGCTGAACGCGGGCGAGACTTCGAGCAATCCCTTCGCCCCCTCCACCGGATTCAATCCCAACCAGCATGGCAATGGGGAAATCCCCCCCGTAACCGAGGCGGTACCCGAACCGGGCAGCCTCGCGTTGCTGGGACTGGGATTACTGGCGCTGGGCCTGATCCGCCGCAGCCGCGCCTAGGCGGCCTCTCGCGCCGGGCCTATCCGCAAAAGCCCCTGGGGAGATCCCGGCAGACCTTGAGTAGAACCCTGCCCGAATCGGCCGTGGTATGCACCATGCCGACTTTCCGCTGGTAGCGGAAATCCACCAGAATACCTGCGGAATCGTTCCGTATCACGACGATCTTCATTTTGATCTCGTCGGGTTCGGTCGGCTTCGCCTTGCAGTCCTGGCAATCCTCGAAGTAGGTCGAGGAATCGGTGTAACCCACCTTCAGCGAATCGAGAGTCCGGTTGTCGCGGTAATACTGGTATCCGCCCACATGGCTGGTGGTACAACTGGCGAAGGGTAATGAATCGATCTGGATCTCGATGGCCGGCCCATCTGCGGGTCCGCAGGTCCTCAAGGCCAACCCATACCAACCCTTTCCCGAGGTTTCGGGATCATGCATGCAGGCAATGCAGAGTAATGCCGCGGACGCGGCCAGTAGGCGTTTATTCATTGCGATGCGGCCCCGGTATCGGGCAACACCACGTAGGTTTCCGTCAGGATCCGGCTTATGCCCAATCCCGCCACTTCGGTCGATGCCTTCAAGGTGGTCGTCGCCCGGAAGATGAGGCCACCGGTGGCATAGGTCGGGCTGTTTTGGGTAGGGTCATTCCCATCCAAGGTATAGCGGATGATCGCGCCGGGGGGCGCCTTCAATTCGACCTTGACCGAATCGGTGAAGGTGCCGCCGGGCGGCGAGGCCTTGGGCATGGCGGGAACCAACACGTAATTGTTCACGGAGATGGGGCTGCGGTTGAAGCCGGTCTGGTTGGCCATGGCCTTGAGGGTGCCGCTCGATTTGAGCACGATGGGTCCTGTGTATTTCTTCGAACCCAAATCCGGCGTGGAGCCGTCCAGCGTGTAATGGATCTCGGCCGCGTAGGTGGCCGCCAACGTGATGACCACGGAATCCGTGAACGCGAATTGTCCCGGTGGCGTGGCGGTCGGAGGCGCCAGAGTGGGATAGGCCGGCGGGATCTCGAGGGAATCGAGGCGGGCGCCGGGAGTAAACGTCCCGGGCAATTCGAAATCGAATTTGCCCTTGGCGCCGTCCTTGACGCCTAAGGAATCGGGCATGGCATGCACCCAGCCATTGGCGGCGAGGCAGCGCAAAGGCAGCCGTCCGGCGGGCACGCCTTCGAAGCGGAAGCGATCCCCGTATACCTGGGCATAGTAGACGGTACCCGGGACGAACAATGCCAGGGGACGGCCCGCCGCCGTCGAGGTATCTACGGTACCCGAGTAGTTGTATTCCTTGCTCATGTTGACCACGAAGGGTTCACCGGCTTT
>JAHFCH010000005.1:0-81683 GCA_023249635.1 Fibrobacterota bacterium | reverse complement strand
AAAAGCCGTCGCTGGGATCGGGGTGGACCCCGTTGATCCATCCCGCGCTTCCGTCGGTGCCGATCAAGAGGATGTTGAAATCGGGAAGGCCGGGCAGACGCATTGCGGAGGCCCGCTTAGCGAGGGGCAATTCCGGATGGGTGTAGAGGGAACGGGCGACATCGTCCCAATAGAGGGATACCGTAGTCGCTTCGCTAACGCCCAAGTTGGAAATGGCCGACACGCCGCCGATGGCCACGGAAATCGGATGGGTACCACCATCGTCGGGCGGCATGCGGAAGAAAGACGGATTGGAATCGGTGGCGACGATTTCGATGAAGCCGGTGAAGCGCGTGGGCTGTCCATCGCGGCGGAATTGCAGTACGCCGGGGTTGCCGCCCTCGGAAGTCGTGCCCCCTTGGTTGCAACCGGAGAGGGGCAGGAAGGGCAGGGCCGCGAACGCCAAGGCCAGCGCTGCGGTCCTAAGCGATGACCAAGGGCCGCGTAGGCCCCGGAAGAACCGGGGTCGGGAAGTCATGGAATGCGCGCTCCGGGGAATAGCTGGATGTTAAGGAGGTTGACCTGGTTCATATCCGCGTCGCGATCCACGATTTCCCTCACCTCTTGCAGGAACGCGCTGATGCGCTGTTTGACGGCTTCGAACCCTTTGTCCGAAACCGAGAAGGCCAACACATTGAATTGCCGCTTCTCGGCAGGATAACGATCGAGCGCGGCCGATGCGATACGTAAAAATTCGCGATGGTAATCTTTGGCCACCTGGCCCATGAAGACCTTGTCCGTGACCAGGTGGCGCTCGGCCACGTCATAGCCGTTGGCGGTTTTCTTTATGAGGCCCATGCCGGTCAACAGGTCCAGGGATTCCTGCACTTGCTCCGCGGGCAATTCTTCGGCCAGATGTTTGGCGATGCGCGCAGGGGCGGCCTCGGAACGCGGCAGGCCGAGATAATTCCAAATCACGCTATGATGCCATTTCGCGAAGAACGCATATTGACGCTCCAGCAGCAGTTTGGCTTGCGAGCCCCGATGCTTGGAGAGGTGGGAGAAAAAGTAGTTCTTCTCGTCCAAAGTCTTGGCCTGATTGAATTGCACCAGGAAGTCGAAGTACTCGGCCTCGGCGCCCTCGAGCTTCAGGGCCTTGATGAAGGCCAGCCGCTGCCGCTGGGTCAGGTTCCTGGCCCCTTTTATCAGGTTGGTCATGAAGCTGGTGCTGGAGATTCCCAAAGTGGGGTTCCGCGCGAACGTGCGCATGGAATACCCCGGCTGGATTTCCTTGCGGTAGTGGAACCAATCCTTCAGGAAGCTACGGAAATCCAGGTATGCGGTAACGGCAGGGGCCGGGGGCTTGGGCGGGTTCATGGCGTACCCCTAATGTAGCACGGGCCGGCCCGGGAGGCTCCCGTTTCGGCCCCGGTATGCTCTCAATTAGAGAGCAGTTTGTGGCTCCCGGACCCGTTCCGCATGGGGCGGGGCGGGTTAGCTTATCATCATTACCCGCGAGCACGCGCACCGGAATTGTCCACCGGTCCGCTATAGCCCCGGCAGAGACCTCTCTGCCGGGGCTCCTCTTTTTTATGGCCATGGTGGACCGGTGCTGGTTGCCGCAGGCGCCAACGGCGCCGCTCGGCAACCCCGATCGAAAAGCACTCCGTGTTACAAGCAGGGACAGTAAACCGCAGGGATTAGATGTAGGCTGCGGCCAAGGCGCCAGCGGGGTTCGATCGCGAAGCCGCCTAAGGAATCGTGCAGGTGCACGCTGACGAAGGCAATGAAGCGAGCGGGCCCCGATGGCGCCTTGGCCGCGGCCTACGAAGCGGAGTATTCTTGAAAATCCAGATCGGCGGGCGGGGTCATGAGGTCGTCGAGATCCTGGAAGAGGGACCAGATGCCGGGTTCGTCGATGTAGCATTTGCCGGAGCGGGCGGGGACGCTGCGGTAGAATTTGCCTTCGGCGGTTTCGACCATATAGAAGCGCATGTCGCGGCCGTAGCAGGAGCCGAAGGAGGGGTAACGCGGAAGTTCCCCCATCACGCTGTTCAGCGCGCGGCGGCGGTGGCCGTTGAAGGGGATGGTCTTGAGGGCTTCGACGGGGGCGATGTTGGGAGCGTAGGTGATTTCCTTGAAGTAGAGGGAATCGCCCACGATACGAAGCTGGATCTTGGAACCGTTGCGCGTATCACCCTTGGTGAACGACATAACGATCGGCTCATCGTCGCCGAGGGCGGGATATCCAAGGGCATCCGCTTTGCCCATGCCCGACGATGCGAGAATGAGGCCGAAGAGGATGCGGTTGGCGGAGCGCGAGGTCCAACGCATGGGAATAAGAATAGTTACCCCTTGATTACAGGTAAAGGACCAAATTCATTGGACCCGGGTAACGCCCGAGGGCGCCTCGCTCTCTGCCCGGAGGCGCTTCGCTCTCCGGCCGGGAGCGCGAATTTCCCCTCCCAGGCTGCCCCTGTTGCGGTCAAAGGGTATACTTAGGGGTATCCCCACGGCAGGCCACTCACCGCCATCGGGATGGACCGAAGCATGCCGGAATTGTTCACCTACATCGATTATCGCAAGTTCCTCAAAGACTACTACGAGGAGCAGAAGGCGAAGGATGCGAAGTTTTCGCATCGGTATTTCACCATGAAGGTGGGATTCAGCTCTTCCGGATATTTTTCCGATGTACTGGCGGGCAAAAAGAATCTTTCCGGCGCGTTCATGCTGAAGTTCGCGAAAGCGCTGAAAATGGGCCGGGAAGAGGAGGAGTATTTCCTCAACCTCGTCAGCTTCAACCAGGCGAAAACCCTGGAAGAGAAAAACCGCTTCTACGAAAAGATGATGACCACGGGAAAGGTCAAAGTCGACTTGTTGGACGCGGGACAGCATGAGTATATCAGCAAATGGCATTATGCCGCGGTGCGGGAGCTGTTGCATTACCATGACTTCGGCGATGACTTCAAGGATTTGGGCCGTCGGCTCGATCCGCCCATCCCGGCCAAGGAGGCCAGGAAAGCCATCGAGTTGCTCACGACCCTCGGGCTCATCGCGCGGGATGACAAGGGGAATTGGCGCCCGACCAGCGCGAACCTGAAACTGGGGAGCGGCTTCGATACCTTCAGCCTGGCCAATCACCACCGGAGCACCCTGGAATTGGCCGTCCGTGCCTTGGATGCCTTTCCCGTGGACCAGCGCGGTTTTTCCACCCTTACGCTCCCGTTAACGGCGGATAAAATCCGCAAGGCCAAGACCGCGATCAAGAATCTGCGGATGTACCTTTTGGCCTTATCGGAAAACGGCGCCAAGGCCGACCGAGTTTATCAGTTCAATTTCCAGTTGTTTCCCGTGACCCGGATCGAAAAGGCGGAGGGGGATGGAGTTTGAGGGGATGAGTCCCCATCGTCCGGGGAGAGGCATCGTCTGGGCTGCCGCGCTCGCTAGCGCATTGGCGGCCTTTTGGGCGTGCGGGATTACCCCCGGGGATAAGTTCTGCGGGACCGAGGTCCAAGATCCCAACGAGATCATTTTCGGTTGCGCCGTGGACAACGATGGCCCGGCCAAAGGCGTGCGCGTGACCGCCTACGTGGCGGATATCGGGGGGGCATTGGCCAAACATGCCGGTTCGTCAGGGCCGGATAGCCTTTCCGAACCATTGCCGCATATCGATTCCGCCCACCTCGCGTTCACGGACGAAACGGGCCGCTTTTCCTTCACGCAGCGATTGCCGGTGGGCAACTACAATCTGCTCTTCGAGGATACCAGCGAGTCCGATACCACCAAGCGCCATATCCAGTGGTACCGGAACGTCAAGCGGGACCCTTCGCAGCTCACAATCCTGGATCATGTCGAGCTCGCCAAGCCCCGTACCTTGATCATCCAAGTCAAATCGCAAGCGGACGGTTCGCTCCTGGAACAAGCCCGGTGCACGGTTGAGGGCGCAGGGCTTTCCGATACCACGAAAGGATTGGGGGTCATAGAGTTCCGCTTGCCCCCCGGGCGATTCCCGATCACCTGCACCAAGGGCGATTACTACTGGATGCAAACCGATACCGTAGAGGTGGGCGAGGACAAGACCACGGAAAAAGTCTTTTACCTCAAGAGCCTGGGCGGGGACGGATTCCTGGATCCGCCGGCAAACTTCCTGGCGGATTACGATTCCATTTCCGGATCGGTCCGGCTTACCTGGACGCCGGACGAGGTACAGAAGCCCAACTATTACGGCGTCCGCCGGACTGACATCGGCTTTGGCGCTTCCTGGCACCTCCCTGTTCCCACCGTGGATACCTTTTTCAATGATGCCCTGTTCAGTGGCCGGGACGATTCCCTGCAGTCCAAAACCGTGCAGTATAACCTGTACAGCCTACGTTCCGATGCCGGCTATAAGGGGACGGCCAGCATCTTGAAGGTAACGGCCCCGAGACCCGTGGCTTTCGGCGCCCGGGTGGAAGTGACGCTCCTGAACGGAAAACCGAAGTATATCGCAGGGGATACCGCCTTGGTAGTTGTCGCCTGGTCCAATGCCATTCGGGCCAACGCGACGCTTTTGTGGAGAGTCAAAGGCCGCAGCGATACCTTGCTGTTCAAGGATTCCCTTTCCCGCGCAGGCCGGGACACCCTACCCTTCCGCATACCCGGAACCGGAGCCTACGATGTCGGCGCCGTCGTGGTCGACAGCGCGGGCTACCGATCCTGGGGATCCCTGCTGCTGCCCTCCGGTCTCTGACCGGCCCGGTCCCTGACCGGCCTGACTTCGAATCGCTCAAAATTTAACGGACCCTCTCCACCACCCTGCAAGGCTTGACCGGAGCCTTCCGCCCTTTCCTTGATTTTGCACGATATTTGATTGGTCCCTTTTTTGCAATGAACCTGGAGCATGGCCGCTCCATTCACATTCCGACCCCATTTTCCACGGCAAACCCAACCGATCTTCACCTTAAAGGCGAAGCTTGGGTTGCTTGCGATCTCCGTCCTGAGATTCCTGTCCCAACGCGTGGACCGCGATCCGTCCTACCCGGGAATGGTTTTTACGCGGGGCAAAGTGCTCGGTGGAAAAGAGCGGGAACACGTTTGCGGGGGACATGAACGGACCCTGCTCGGGAATAGTTTTATTCGCATGACACTCGATAAATGCATGACCGGAATCGCTTATATGTCCATCGGCGCTTTCGCCGCTTACCTCGGAATGTGGACCCTCAATCAGGATGCCCATTGGATGCCTGTGCTTTGCTCCTCAGTCGTGGCCTTGGCCGGATTCGGGATTGCGGCACGCAAGGGTAGAGCATTGGCCTATCCCGGTACGGCTTCCGCCGGCCGCAGCTGGGACGGAAGGCAGGATCGGCGCACCTCCCCGGTCCAATCGGTTGCGGGCAACGGCAGTGAAGGCGACGCGGCCTTGCTCGGACATGAGATGAAGAATTACTTGTGCACGCTCAAGGGCAACGCGCATTTGCTGCGGCAGCGGATCCCGAGCAATGACCAGGTCATCATCGACCGCATCGATCGGGTGGTGGAAAAATTGGAAACTTTTACCTGCAGCCTCTCCGGCGCCCGCCACGCGGCCACCGGTTCGGGAGTGCTGTGGCAGGTGCGCCCCGCCGAGGCCGCCCTGGAATGCGTGCGAACCCATTTCCACGATCGCCAGGAAGTATTCTCCATAGAAGCCAGAGAAGAGACTCCGACCCTGTTATGCGATCCCGGCAGGCTCGATCAAGTATTGGTAAACCTCTACGCCAACGCCCTGGAAGCCGGCGCCTCCAAGGTGACCACGGAAACGCGGCGCGAAGGCGGGCGGCTTGTGGTTCGTGTCGAAGACAACGGCCACGGTTGCGCCCAGGAGGATCTGGAACGCATTTTCGAGCCTTTCTTCACCACCAAGCAGGGTCCGGCGCGTCACGGTCTGGGAATGTTCATCGTGCAATCCATCGTGGAAAACCACGGTGGCCGAATCCGGGTACGCACCAAGAATGGCGGTGAATGGGGACGCACCGGCTTGGTATTCACCCTGGAATTTCCCTTATCCGCGGCCGAAGAGCCGGCGATGGCTTTGCCTTCGCCCTTGGCCCAGGCCCCGGCCGAGTCCGAGTTGAACTGGTTGCTGACGGGCCCAATCGCGGCCTGAGCCGACTCCGGCGGCGGTCCCTGCATTCCGCGCCCTTCCCTTTGGGGGCGCAACCGCGTTCGGGAAATACCCGATCCCTACGCGGAGCAGGACCGCCGCCCCCTCTTTCCCCATCCTCCCATCCCCCTTCGGCACACCTTCCGCGCCTTTATATTCAGGGGCATTCTTTCTAAATTCCTGCGGAAATGAAGGAAACTCAGTGCCGGTTTCTCCCCTCGTAGAGATCACCTTCGCCCTTTCGGCGCTAGTCATCCTGCTGGCCTCCCTGGCCGTGGTTCTGATCAAGAATCCGGTGCGGGCCACCTTGATGCTCATCCTTTCCTTCCTCCCGACTTCCCTCATCTATATCCTTTTGCAGGCCTCTTTCGTGGGTATCCTGCAAATCCTGGTCTACGCCGGCGCCATCATGATGCTGTTCACTTTCGTCATCATGATGATCAATCCTTCGCCCAATGAGGGCGATGCCCCGGCGGGAGGTTCGGAGAGCGCCTTCACGGGTTTACGGGGCGGCCTGGTGGGTTTTCTCATCATCGGTTTGGCCGGGACCATGGTCATCCCCATGATTTATCACGCTGCGGCCTCGCTACCGGTCCAGGCCGTGACCAAGCCCCATTTCGGCGAGCTGAGCTCGATTGCGGCTTTGCTCTTCGAAGACCCCGCGAATAACCCGCTTACGGTTTCCTTCGAACTCATCTCATTTCTGATCCTGGTGGGCATCATCGCGGCCCTCAACTTCTCGCGCCGCAAGGGCGGGCAGACCGTGGACGAGGATTCCATCAGCACCCGGCCCACCGAAGCGCTGCCCATCGTCAAGCGGCAGTCCGGCATCGAGGCCATGGAACGCAAATGATCCCGCACGTATTCAACCTGCAGAATTGCCTGGCCCTGTCCCTGCTGCTCGTCCTTATCGGCAGCTTCGGGGTGTTCCGCCGGCATAGCCTGATCATGATCCTGCTCTCGGTGGAGGTGATGCTGAACGGCGTGAACCTATCCCTGGTGGCCTTCAACTATTTCCGCTGGGGCACCAGCGAAACCAGCCATTACCTGTACATGCTTTCCATCGGCGTGGCCGCGGTGGAAGCGGCGGTGGGCCTTTCCATGATCATCGTGCTCTTCAAGAATTTCAACGACATCACCCGCGAGCGCATTTCCCGGCTCGGGGAACGTTCCGCATGAATCCGACCTGGCTGCTGCTCATCCCTTTGCTGCCCGGCCTCTCCGCAGCCCTACTGGCGCTGTTCGGATCGCGCCTGCCCTATAATGCCATCGGCGCCATCGCCAGCGCCTCGGTGGCCGGATCGCTGGGATTGGTGCTTGCCTTCTGCGGCGCGGGCGTTTTCGGCGCGGGCCAACCCATCGACTTCGAAGCCGGTCCCTGGATCGCCACGCAAGCCTTCCAGGCAGGGCTGCATCTGCATCTGGATTCCCTGTCCTTGTGCATGTGCCTGCTGGTCTCCTTCTTCGGATTCCTGATCACGGTGTATTCCGTAGGCTACATGCGCCACGATAAAGAGCAGGGCCGCTTCTTCGCCAGCCTCAACCTGTTCGTCGCCTCCATGCTCACCCTGGTGTTGGCCGACAATCTGGTGCTCATCTTCCTGGGATGGGAAGGCGTGGGGCTTTGCTCGTACCTGCTCATCGGCCATTATTGGGAACAGGAAGACGTGCCCTTGGCCGCCTTCCGCGCTTTCTTCGTGAACCGCATCGGGGACGTGCTCTTTCTGCTGGGAGTGTTCACCTTGTTCTCCCTATTCGGCACGGTTTCCCTTTCCGAGCTCGCGCTGCATGGACCGGGCCTCGCCGGCATCCACACGGGACAGGCCGCATTGGGGGCCTTGCTGCTGTTGGGCGGCGCGTTCGCCAAGTCGGCCCAGGCCCCTCTCCACGTTTGGCTCGCCGATGCCATGGCCGGCCCCACGCCGGTCTCGGCGCTCATCCACGCCGCCACCATGGTCACGGCGGGCGTGTACCTGCTGGCGCGGCTCGATTGGCTGTACGCGGTATCGCCGGAAGCCCGCCTGATCATCTGCCTGTGCGGCCTGGTGACCTTGATCCTGGGCGCCTTGATGGCGTTGGCGCAAACGGACATCAAGAAAATCCTGGCCTACTCGACGCTCTCCAACCTGGCCTTGATGTTCTTGGCGCTGGCCGCGGGCTCGGCGGGCGCGGGCCTGATGCACTTGTTCGGCCACGCTTGCTTCAAGGCCCTTTTGTTCTTGGCGGCCGGCAGCGTCATCGTCGCGGCGCATCACGAACAGGATGTTCGCAAGCTGACGGGCGTGCTCAAGAAGCTCCCCGTCACCAACGCCGCCTTCCTGGTGGGATGCATCGGCGGCGCAGGCCTTATTCCGTACCTGGCCGCGGGCTTCTTCAGCAAAGAGGCGGTGCTGGAATCCTTGAGCGAGGCGGAGTTCTCGGGCTTCGGGATCGCATTCTCCGGCCGCGTGGTATTCTGGATCGTGACCGCGGTGGAATTGCTGTCGGTGGTGTACCTATTCCGCTTGTACGGCTACCTTCGCAGCGACACCGCCGCAGGGGCTGCGGTCGCAGGGGCTGCGGGCCCGGATGCCCATGGCAGCAAAGCCCATGACTCCCATGCTGATCACGGCCACGGCGGCCCCATCAAGGAAAAGAGCCCGGCCATTCTGGCAGTGCTCGGCATCCTCATCCTGGTCGCCTTCGCGTTCGGCATCGTGAGCGCCTCGCACGGTTTCGGCGGGCACGGCGATGTCTGGCGCCTGATCACCGGCGGTGCGGCCGAACCGGAAGGCGTGAAGCCGGACGCGCATACCTTTATCATGTTGGGCATCAATATCGTGCTGGCCATCGCTTGTTTCGCGGCCTTCTCCTCGTCCAAGCGCCGAGCCGGCGTGCAGGGCATCGTTAAGAATTTCCGCCTGGGATCCTTCGGGCCGCTCAGCCGCAAGTTCTACTTCGACGACGTGTATGCCCTGGCCATCATCGCGCCTTTAAAAGGCGCGGCCTACCTGAGCCGCCTGGTGCTGGAAAACATCTTCACCGGCGTGCTCACCATGGGCGGCTGGCTGGGTCGGGGCTTCTCCCTGGGCCTGCGCCGCTTCCAGACGGGCAAGGCCCATCAATACGCCGTGGCGGTTCTGATGGCGGTGTTCCTGCTGGTGTTCTGGCTGGGGGGCAAATGACGCATTCCTTCTCGGCCTTTCTGCCTTTCGCGATCCTGCTTCCTTTCGCGGCCATGATCCTGCACGGTTCCGCTCCGGCGCGGCCGGGCTCGTCGCAGGGACGGAACAAGATGCAGGCCCGCGCGGCCTTGGTGTTCCAGTGGATCTATGGCGGCTTCCTGGCATGGATATCGGTGATGGCCATGACCGTGCCGGAAGGCCTGATGATCAAGGGACGCGGCATGTTGCTGGGCCGCACCGATATGCTGGTGGAACCGACACTCTACCTGGACGGCCGCAATGCCCCGTTCCTGCTCCTGCTGGGCCTGTGCCTGCCGCTCATCTTCACCTGGCTGCGCGACAAGGACGGCCGTTACGGTCCCTCGTACTACGTCTCGGCCAACCTGTTGATCCTCAGCCTGGCGGGCGTGTTCCTCTCGGACAGCCTGGTGCTGTTCTACCTGTTCTGGGAAACCGCGCTGATAGGCGCGTATTTCTGGATCGGCCTGCACGGGCGCGCCAACATCCATTCCGGCTCCGTGTACAACGCCCTGATCCGCTTCTTCCTGTTCACGCTGGTGGGCTCGCTGCCCATGTTGGTCTCCATCATCGCCCTGTGCGCCGTGGCCGGCAAGGATCCGGGCGTGAGCGGCATCGCAGCCATCGCCGCGGTCATGGAACCGGGCCAACGCGCCTGGGTGTTCGCGGGCTTCCTGCTCGGCTTCGCCGTCAAACTGCCTTTGCTCGGCTTCCACGGGTGGCTGCGCGATACCTACAACGTCGCCGCCCCGGCTTGCCGCGCCCTGCTTTCCGGCGTCATGTCCAAGATGGGCGCTTACGGCCTGATTCTGGTGCTGGCCCAAGGCTTCCCGGAAGAATGCATGCGCTATGCGCCCATGCTGCAAGTCCTCTGCGTACTCGGCGCCGTATACGGCGCGCTCCTGTGCCTGGCACAAGATCGCCTCATCGATATCCTGGTCTACTCCTCCCTGTCGCACTTGAGCCTGGTGGCCCTGGGCGTATTCGCGGCCTCGGGCGAAGTGACCACGACGGGCCTCACCGGCGCGGTGTTCCAGGTATTCAACCATGGCCTGATCATGGTGGCCCTTTTCGCGTTCGACGCGCGCATCGCCGTGGGCGGCGAAAGCCCGCTGCTCTCCGCCACCGGAGGATTGCGCAAAGGCCAACGACGCCTGGCCGCCGTCCTTCTCACCGCCATCTTCGCCTCGTGCAGCCTGCCGGGCCTGAGCAACTTCGCGGGGGAAATCCTGGTGCTGTTCGCGGCCTTCCGCTCCTCGCCCTGGCTCACTTTGCTGGCCTCGGTGGGCGCGCTCATCGGCGCAGCCGCGCTGGTACGGGCCTTCCATAAAATCTTCCTGGGCAAGCGCGGCCCCGAAGCCGCCGGCTTCACCCAGGCCTCGGATTTCTCGGTGGGAGAAGCCGGACTTGCCGTGGGTCTCATCTGCCTCTGGCTGGTGCTTGGCCTGTACCCAATGCTTTTCCTCCATCCGGTAGAGAAGACCCTTCTCTCCATCGGAGCCGTGCACGGCATGGCGGTGGTCCCATGAATCCTTACGTCTTATCGCAAGCGCCCCTGATCCTGGGCTTCGTATTCCTGCTCGTGCTCGCCTCGGTGCGGCCCGCGGGCAAGGAAAGCCTGTCCAACATCATCACCATCCTTTCGCTGGTCTCCGGGGCCATCGCCATCTGGCTTATCCTCCCCGAAGGCGCGCAATTCTTCGGCGGCGCCATCCGCGTCACCTCGGTGGGCAAGGTGCTCGCCTACCTGTGCCTGGGCCTTACGGCGGTGGCGCTTTTGCTTTCCGAAGATTACCTGGACAAGGTGCGCATCCACGGCGTGGACTGGCGCATGGTGGTGCTGGCCCTGGCGCTGGGCATGGTCAATCTGTGCCTGGCCAACGATATCGCCACGCTTTTCATCGCCTACGAACTGGTCTCCATCCCTTCCTACGTGCTGGCCGGCTTCGCGCATAAGGACCCGCGCTCCAACGAGGCGGGCATGAAGTACCTGTTGCTGGGGGTATTCTCCAGCGTGCTGTTCCTGCTCGGGCTTTCTTTCCTCTACGGGGCCACGGGCGAAATCCACCTGCTGGCCATCCATGACAAGCTGGCCCTGGCCGTGGGCGCGGGCTCGACAGGCGATTTGATGTTGGCCAAGGTTGGCTTGGGGCTGATCGTCGGCGCCATCTTCTTCAAGGTTGCCGTCGCGCCTTTCCACAGTTGGCTGCCGGACGTGTACCAGGGAACCAACCTGGCTTCCCTGGCCATCATCTCCTCGCCCGTGAAGGTGGCCGTATTCGGCATGCTGGGGATGCTGCTGTGGGGCGCCTTCGAGCCGCTCTCCGATCTTTGGAAACCGATCTTGCTGGCGGGCGCCGCCATGTCGGCCTTGATGGGCAATCTGCAGGCCATCGTACAGACCAATCTCAAGCGCCTGGTGGCCTACTCGGCCGTGGTCAACGCCGGCTTCATCCTGCTGGGCATCCTGGTAAACTCTGTGCCCATCGTCCTCTTCTACCTGGGCTCTTACGGCATCATGACCCTGGGCTCATGGGCCGCGTTCATGGCCATGGGCACCAAGAGCTCGGACGTGGACGAGCTTTCCGACGTGGCCGGGCTGGGCCGCACCCAGCGTTGGGTGGCGTTGGCCATGACCCTGATCCTGTTCAGCTATGCGGGCATTCCCCTCACCGCGGGCTTCGCCGCCAAGTTCGGCGTAGTACTGGAAGCCCTGAAGCCGGAAGCCTTCCTGCCCCGCGGCACCCTGCCAGTCGTCTACTTCTCGGTGGCGATGGGCCTGGTCTCGTTCTTCTTCTACTTCCAGATCATCCGCGCCATGTGGCTGCAATCGCCGCCGTTGGATGCCGGGGAACGCCGTGGCGCCGGGGTGGCCTGGCCTTACGCGTTCGTGCTGGTGCTGAGCGTGGTGGTCATCCTCTCGCTCGGCATGTTCCTGCGCCTGCCGGGGATGTAGGATTCTACGGGGTCAGTTCTACGCGAGGTCTAAGGTCTAAGGTTTAAGGGTAGGTAGTTACCCGGTACTTCCTTAAACCTTAGACCTTAAACCCTCTTAGCCGGCCTTGCCGGCCCAAATCTTCAGGCTTTTTCGAATTGGTTTTTGAGCTCGGCGGCTTTGCTGTGGCCCGTGCCCAGCTTGATCAGCTCGCGGGAGAAGGCTTCGATGGCCGAAGGCTCAAGGTAGTCGATGGGGAAGTAGGATTCGGCCGATTGGCCGGCTTCGCCTTGCAAGCCCTTGATGCGGACCCACAATTCGCACAGGCCGGTACTCGCAACGGTCTGGAACGTGAACTCGGCGCGACCCATGCCGGAGCCCAGGGAGTATTCCTCGGTCTCATCGTTGGCGCGCGGGAAGCCCTTGATGGACTTGCCGAATTCGACCAGCGCCTTGGTGGTGCACGAGAAGCTGGTGACGGCGGAGTAAGAGGGGCTTTTGGCGGCGGCCTGGAGATAACACTGGTCCTTGTCTTGGGAGACTATGGTCAGGGTAATGCGTCCCATGTGCTTGGTTACCTTGCCTGCAGGCCCTTGAGGGCCTTGCGCACTTCCGCCAATTCGGCGGAGCCGGAGATGGGTTTCTCGGCGAAACTTTTTTTCCATAGGGCCGCGGACGTTTTGGCGGAGGCGCCTCCGGCGGTCTTGCCCAGTTGGGCCAGGCGCAGGGAGGAGAGGACCTTGAAGAGGCGGATGACTTCGGGCAGGGCCGCTTTGTCGCCGCGCTTGCGCGGGAAAAGCAGGATGCCCTGCAGGCGCCGCGGTCCGATGACCACGACATCCGGTTCCACTTCCGACCGCAGATCACCCAGGTCGCGCCAAGATGCCGCCAGGGCTTTGCCCCGGGCGTTCAATGCGGTCTCGCCGCCCCGGGTCGAACCGAAGGGCTTGGCATCGTCCCGGGCCGACAAGGAGATCCAGAACGCTTCGCGCACGGGAGACTCCGCCTTGTCCTTGAGACCGGCGCGTTTGCCTTTAGGGTAGGAGGGGTAGGAGGGCTGGGAGGGGTTGGAGGTGTCCATCTCATCACACAAAATAGCACAAAAGGGGGGGAAATCCCCACCCTTTCGGCGCCTCCGCCACTAGATGGCGTAGGCTTGTTTGAGGAAGGCGTGCAGTTCTTCGCCGACTTCGGGGCGCAGGGTGGAGCGGTTGCGGTACAGGACCTTCATCTCGGAAAAGGCGATATGCGAAGGATGGATGAGGGACCGTAACAAGGCCGTGGGGATGGATACGGCGCTGCGCAGCAGGGCCACCGGAACCCGGCCGTTTACGGCGCCGGCGTGGAGCTCGCTGCGGGTGGCGATTTTGCTGTGGACCAGGGACGAGCGGCTTCCCTCCACGATGGCTTCGATAAGGCCGGGGGCTCCGTAGACCTTGGCGTTGTCGAGCATCTTGAGCAGTACCTGATCGCGGTGCAGGTTGGCAAGCACCAGGGAGCGCAGGTTCGGCGCCAATCGATCCGGATTGGAGCTGCGGTAGGGTCGGGTCAGATCGTCACGGGCGATCCACGAGGAGTAAGGGTTCTCGCCGAAGTTGCCCAGCACCAGGGTACCGTCGCGCTCGACCTTGGCTTCGGAGAGGATGACTTCCACCGAAGGCAGGCTGCCGGCCACGTCGATACGGAAATGCCCGCGATCGTAGGCAGTGAGCGCCAAGCGCACCCACTCGAGCGGGCCGCCGGTGGCGCCGCGGGCTTCGGAGACCCAGCGGCAAAGCGAGGAGAGGGCGATGAGATCGCGAGTGGGGATGCGCTTCGCGCGCTGGAGATCGAGAGTCTCTTTCAATCCGGCCAGCGCCGGAACCTTGAGCAGGCATTCCAGGAAATGCGAGAAGAGGTACGGTCCCATCGCGTCTTCCAGGCCCATGGGCCCGTTCTGGATGGTCCCGAACGCGCCCAGGCGTTGGGCCAGCTCTTGGGCCTTATGCATGCGGTCTTCCAGCAGCTTGAGATGCGGGGAGAGGCGCGCGACCGAATCGGGATCGCCCGAGGCCAGATCATTCTCCAGCCAATGCTTACGTTCGCACATGGCCGCGCTTTCGCAACGGATGAGATAGATGAGCAATCCCATATCGCCCGAGACCGGGATTTGGCCATCCTGCATAAGCTTGAAGGTGGCGGCGGCGTGGCGGCAGAAGGGTTCGAAGTCGAGGAAGCGCGACAGCGACAAGGCCGCGATCAACTCGCGCGCCATGGACGATTCCACGGTGTTGAGCGGCGTCTTGCGTTCGACGCGCAAGAGGAGGCGCTTGAGATGGCGGAACTGCAGGACGTATCCGGCGGTCTGCCAATCGGAGGGTTGCACCTCGAGCAGGATGAAGAGGAAACGTTCCGTCCACACCCGCGGGAATCGGGCTTGCAGGGCCTGGGCCATCAGCTCTTCCAGGGGATGCTGTCCGCACAGCTTCTTAAGGAAGGCGGCCAGCTCTTGCGCGCTCGTGGAGTAGTCCTGGTGGTTGTCGACCAGGGAGAAGAGGGCGCACAGCGGATAGGGAAGGGACGATTTGGTGAACACATCGCCGTCGTGAGCGAGAGCCCGCGTGGTCCACGAAGCGGGTTCGGAGACGGGCGATACGGTCTTGGCTTCGTTGCCGAGAGCGGAGGGCAGTTTGCGCGTTTGCAGGTAGTTCAACAGGACGTCTTCCATGGGGTTATCTATCCGCAATCTTACCATTCCCCAAAAACGGAATCACCACAAGAAAATCGTTCCCGCCCTTTGAAATTCAGTAGGAAACCTATCAACAGGATATTGAAAACCTTTTCCACTTGTGGATAACTGGGGGGACCCGGCCTTAAATTTGAACGGATTTGAGGGTTTTAAGACCGGAAGGCTGTGGATAACCCGGTCCGGAAAGGGGCTCGGATGTTTAGCGGATGTGGAAAACTTTTCCCCAAAGAAGGGATGGGGATTAGGGAATTTCCGTACGAAAGGATGCGGATATCACATTACACCCGGGAATCGGGCCTCGGAAATGAGGTCGGAAACCGGCTTCCGTCCATTCGGCTTTTCCCGCTCGCGTTGCTCCTCCGTGAGGACCTCGAGGGGTCCGGGATGGCCGAGGACGCACATCGCTTCGACGGCGTAACCGTCAGGTAACCCCACCAGCGCGCCGGCGGCCCCATAGTCGAAGCCTTCCATGCCGTGGGCGACCAGGCCCAGCATATCGGCCTGCAGCGCCAGGCTCATCCACGCCGCGCCCGTGTCGAAGGAATGCGTCTTGGAGGGTTTGCCGTTATGATCGAAAGTCGTCTTGGAAATGATGAGCACGAGCGCTCCCGCCTGCTCGCACCAAGGCCTGTTCCTGGCCGTGAGCAGGTCCAGGAAGCGCGGCCAGGCGGGCGTCGCGCGCAAGGCGTAGACGAAGCGCCAGGGCTGGTTGTTGAACGAGGAAGGCGCCCAGCGCGCGGCTTCGAAGACGGTCATGAGCGCGGATACCTCTACGTGGGCGCCGCTCATGGCGCGCCGGGACCAGCGCTCCGGGAAGAGGGCTTCGACGGGGTAATCGGGATGGCGGTAGGCGGCGGTTTTGAGGATGGGATCCATGCCTGGCTCCTGGGCTAAGGCTTCTTGACCAGAACGAAGTCCTGGTAGCTTAACGCGTTTTCCCGCCCGCACCAGGTGCCGTAACGCACCGGGGGAGCGAGTGAAAGCCCGTGCTTGGAATTGAGGGATTGGATGAAATCCTCATCGAAGCAGATGGCGTCTTCCGGGAAATCCTTGTCGCGAACCCGGTAATTCCCGAACGTATACGGGAAGCCGATATTGCCGCCGCCTTTGGCTTGCAAGGCCGCGCTCTCCGCGTTCCAAAGGAAGTACGAGATGAGCGCGCGCCCGCCCGGTTTGAGTACGCGCGCGATTTGGCCGAGGTAATTATCGACCTCGGCGGGAAGCATATGCGTGAAAACCGAAGTGAGGAATACGAAATCAAAGGAGGCATCGGCGTACGGGAATACGTACTCGGGACCCTTGGAACGGCCCTTGGGATTGTAATACTTGTTGTAAACGTCCGCGACCTGGAAATGGAAGCGCGGGAAGCGGGGGGTGATGTTCTTGACGCACCATTTGATTCCGCCCGCATCGATGTCGAATCCTTGGTAGCTTCCCTGCGGGGACAAGAAGGCGGTGAGCGGACGCGCGGAACGACCGATACCGCAACCCACGTCGAGCACCGCATCGTCGGGAGTGAGACCGCCTACCTCGCGGAAGATGCGCAGCTGCTCATCGCCGATCTCCTTGAACAACGGCCCGCCGATGAAGATGAGGCTCTTGGGCGGGATGAGGGGATCGCGGCGGCCGGTGACCGCGTCGACCAGATCGGAAGCGCCATACCGGATAACCCGCGATATGGTGCTGACCAGCGGGCGGGGTAGGATTTTTATCAGGGTCTGTTTTATCATTTGGCTTCCGCTTCTACTTGTATCCGTCCGCACGCATCCTGCCGCCGAAGAGGGCCCGCTTGAGCGAAGAGCCGGCTCGGCGCGCCAGCGAAACCGCTTTGCCGATCATCAGCATGCGGTTGGTAATGAGGTAGCGTCCGCCCCCGACGGGAAGGGCGGCGAACGGCTTTCCGTTATAGGTCTGATTCACGAAACCGCCCGTGGTCACATCGCGGATCTCGCGGTGGTAGAGCGAGCCGGTCAGGAAATCGGAATACATGGGCGTGAAGTACAGGCAGTCTTCGAAGTAATAATGGGTCACCTGGGACCAGCGCGTCGATCCGGCCTTGAGGATCTTGTCGCCCCCGTGCATCAGGTTGGATGACCAGATGAGGACGTCGCCTTTACGGGCCAGCAGGTTCTCTTTGGGGAACGCGTGCTGCGCCGCCAGGCGTTCAATGTGGTCCTCGTACATCACATAATCGTTCTTCATGTCTTTGAGGCCAAGATCGAAATAGGTGTACTGCGGCAGTTTGTGCGATCCCTTGAAGTAGAAGAGCGGGCCGTTCTCCAGGGTGATATCTTCCAAGGCCGTCCAGGCGCCGCACATGTAGCGGGCAGGCAAGGAGTTGAAATGGATGAAATCGCTGTGGGCCCGCTGCTGCGAACCGCGCAGGAAATTCAAGGTCTGGAACGGGAAGGCGCGTCGTCCGTATAAAAGGCGAAGCGTCTCCAGAACGCGCGCGTTACCGGCCACGGCGCGCACCGCCGGGGATTCCTTGTAGCCGTCTTGTACGCGGTATTCGCTGCGGGAACCTTCCGCCACGCCGGGCCGGAAGAGGGGTTGTACCTGGGAGCGTACCGCATCGCAGACTTCGTCCGGGACGGCGCCGCGCAGAATGAGATACCCGTCTTCATGATAGCGTGTCGCGGCGGTTTTCTCTTCGGGCGTCCGGCAATGCGCATCCAGGAGGGAAGCGAAGAAGGGGGACTCCACCCATGGAATATTGATGTCCTGCCGGGTCGGATTCACGGTTCTTCAAACTAACAAGAAGCCGGGATCAGGGCAGCTTTTCCCGGGAGGATTCCAACAAGCGGATCAGCTGCTCCTGGGCCTTGGCGTCCATGTGGCCCAACTGGGCTTTGTGCATGCGCAGTACGGAGTCGTCGAGCTTTTTGAGCAGGTCCAGTCCCGCGGCGGTGATGCGCGCGGTGACCACGCGGCGATCGGCCTTTTCGCGGGTGCGCGCCACCAGGCCCCGCTTCTCCAAGCGATCGAGCAGGCGCGTGATGTCCGGATCGCGCGTGACCATGCGTTCGCTGATTTCCCCGCAGGCCAGGCCGTCGCCGGCTGCGCCGCGCAGGATGCGGAGCACGTTATACTGGGTAACCGAAAGATCGGCCGGACGCAACACATCCACGCTGCGACGCTGTAGCAGATCCGAGGTGCGAAGGATGTTGAGGAAGAGCTCCTCTTCGCGGCAAGTGAAAGGTTTCCGCTGTTTGATTTCCGACTGGATGTTCTGCGCCATGGCTTATAATATATCTGTTATAACGAATGTTGCAAATGGGTATTTCCCAAATATTCCAGCGCGGCCAGCGGGACCGGAGCGGTGGTATTCTATTGGCATCATGCATCGCGAAATCCTGCGGCTCTTGCTGCCCATCACGCTCCTGTTGACCTCCCTTTCCCCGCAGGCCCAGCCCTCGGCGTTAGGGCAATTCGAACCTCTGATCAATACGGGACTGGTTCCCATCCATGTCATCCTGCTCCCCAACGGGAAAATCCTGTATTGGGACCGGCATGACGAAGGCACCCATGATATGAATCCCCGCCTGTGGGATCCGGTCAGCAAAACCAACGTGAAGACTCCGCCCACCAGCTATGACCTGTTCTGCGCCGGGCATACCTTCCTGCGCAACGGCGATGTGATGGTGGTGGGCGGGCACATCGAGGATTTCGTGGGAGAGGACAAGATCAGCATTTACAACTGGAAGGCCGGTACCTGGGACCAGAGCCTGCCCCGGATGAACGCGGGCCGTTGGTATCCCACCGCCATCAACCTGCCCAACGGCGACGTGCTCATGATCAGCGGGGACATCACCAAGTCGGTCGGCAACCCCATGCCGCAGATCTTCGACTCGCGCACCCGTAAGCTGCGCACCCTCGACAGCGCGGAACTCGCGTTGCCTTGGTACCCGTTCATGTACGTGGTCGGCAAGGACAAGGCCTTCATGGCCGGCCCGGAAAGCCAAACGCGCATGCTCAATACCCAGGGCCGCGGGGGCTGGACCAACGTCGCGGTGACCAACAGCCATCTCAACCGCAATTACGGATCCTCGGCCATGTACGAGCCCGGCAAGATCATGATTTGCGGGGGGTCCATCGACCCGCCTACGGCCTCGGTGGAATTGATCGACATCAATGCGGCGAAACCGGCCTGGACCGAAGCCGAACCCATGAAGTTCGCGCGCCGCCACCATACCGCCACCGTGCTGCCCGACGGCACCGTCATGGTCACGGGCGGCACCGGCGCCAGCGGCGACAATAACGCATCCGGCGCCGTCTTCAATGCCGAGATGTTCGATCCCAAGACCGGACATTGGACCACCTGGGCGGCCGCGAAAACGCTGCGCATCTACCATTCCATCGCCATTCTCATGCCCGACGCGCGCGTACTCACCGGCGGCGGGGGCCATCCCGGGGATCCTTACGAGGACGAGCATCCCGATTTCGAATATTTCGATCCGCCGTACCTGTTCAAGGGCGGAACGCGCCCCTTCATCGACGCGGCCCCGGATACGCTGTATTACGGCGGAGAGTTCCTGATGACGACATCCTCCCCCCGTATCGCGCAGGTTACACTAATCAAATCCCCGGCCATGACGCATGCTTTCAACCAGAACCAGGATTTCAATCGGCTCTCCTTCACCAAGGTGGCGGGCGGCGTGAAGGTGAAGGCCCCGGCCGATTCCATTCTCACCACCCCGGGTCCGCACATGCTCTTCCTGCTGGACAGCGCCGGCGTGCCTTCCGTCGCCAAGACCTTGTTCGTGACTACGGGAAACGCCGGCAACGGCATTCTGCCGGGGAGCTCGGCGCCGCGTATCTCCTTTACCGCGTCCGGAAGCCGGTTGGTCATCAGCGGGGCGGCCCTGGAGGGCGGGGCCGTCTGCCGCCTGAGCGATTTCCGCGGTCGTGGCACCCGGAAATTGCAGCGCGGCGGTAGCCGGGAATTCCTGTTGCCCGCCGGCCTTAAAGCCGGGGCCTACTTGGCGACATTGCACACGGGTGATCGCGAAATATCCGCGAAATTCCTGGTTCCCTGAAGACCCGTTCTCCCTTCAAAGCCGGGTTTTACCCCGGTTTGACGGGGGGTTTTACGCACACTTTGTGCGGATAGCTTAACCCTAGGTTACTTGGCAGCTTAGGATGGTTGGCCCTATGATGGGAAGACCATGTCGCAAACCCCTATTTCCACCGAAAGCGCCTCCCGGCGCTCCGGAACCCTGAACCTGTACCTGACCGAGCCCGGAGACCCGCACTCGGAAGGGGAGAAGACCCTGACGGACACGCCTCCCTACGCGCGCTTTCGCATGACGCGGGGATTTCTCGATGACCTCAACCGGATGTTGCCCATCCGCCTGCGCATCCAGCTGGAAACGGAAATCAACAAGGGACGTAACCGGGGCCGCATCGAGGGCAAAGGCCCGGCCTTCCACTGGGAATTCACGCAAGCATAGCCGGCGGCCGGGGCATAATCCTACCCTTACCCCATGGCCATCGGCAGCGAAACGGAACCCGACGGCGACTTGGCGCGGGCCCGGGAGCTGGTCCTGCGCCATGGCTGGAACGCCACCGCCTACCAGATCCTCAATCCCGGCATAAGCCTGTGGTTCGGCCGCGACGGCGATGCCGTTGCCGGCTATGCGACTTGGGGCCGCGTGCGCGTGGTCGCGGGCGCTCCCATCTGCGCTCCCGAACGCTTGCTGGAAGTGGCCGCCGAGTTCGAAGCGGATGCGCGCGGGGCGGGAAACGGGGTGTGCTATTTCGGGGCCGGTTCGCGGCTGGAGGTTTCCCTGGGGGACGCCCCGGGCTACGCGCGCATCCTGTTGGGAGCCCAGCCCTCATGGGACCCTGCGACCTGGAGCGGCATCCTTGCGGGCCGGCCTTCCTTGCGCGCCCAGCTCAATCGCGCCCGTAACAAAGGCGTTACGGTCACGGAATGGCCACGGGAACGCGCCTACGCCTCGCCCGAGCTGCGCCTATGCCTCAAGGAATGGCTACGCCGTCGGCGCATGCCTCCCATGCATTTCCTGGTGGAACCCGCCACCTTGGGACGGCTTTGGGATCGCCACGTGTTCGCCGCCGAGCGGGAGGGCCGCTTGGTGGGATTCCTGATCGCTTCGCCGGTACCCGGCCGCCGGGGATGGCTCATCGAGCAGATCATCCGCATACGCGCGGCTCCCAACGGCACGGCGGAATCCCTGGTGGACGCGGCCTTTCGGGCGGCCGCCGGGGAAGGGCTGGCCTATATCACCTTGGGCTTATCCCCGCTCTCAGGCATGCCGGAAAGCCGCGCCGGCGGCCCTTGGTGGCTGGATCTGCTTTTCCGCTGGCTGCGTTTGCATGGTAGCCGCTTCTACAACTTCGGCGGGCTGGAGGCCTTCAAGTCCAAATTCGGGCCGGGGGAATGGGAACCCATCTACGCGATTTGCAATCGGCCCGAGTTCACTCCACGGGTGCTGTTGGCCATCGCGGCGGTATTCGGCGGCGGCTCACCCTTCGTCTTCACGGCATGGGCGTTGGGGAAGGCGGTGAAGCAGGAGGGGTGGTGGGTGTGGAAGAGAATACAGGGGTTGGGAATAAGGGTGATCCCCAATCCCTAATCACTTCTTACTCGAACCGGAGCAGCACAACCCCGCTGCCGGCCAACTTCTCCGCGGGCACCCGCTGGTCTCCCTCGGTTCCGCGCCACAGCAGCTTGCCTTGCAGGCTTAACGCTTCGACCGCGTGGGCTCCGGCTGGCCATGACAAGGCCACGCCGACCGCGGGATCCGCGTAGGCGAGACGGGCCTGAGGGGAACGCCGGGAGCGGGCCGCAGGGGTTTCCATGGCTACGGTGCCGCAGGGTTGGCCTATGTAATCGATGCGCGAGATCTTGGCGGTGGGGTTGGCGGTGTAATAACCGTGCCCGTATTCGGCCACGTACAGCGAGCCGTTGGGGCCTTGTTGCAGGTCTACGATGCCGCTCCATCCGCCGTTGGTCATGAAGGAATCGATCTTGGCGGGCTTCTGATCGGCGCCCAGGGTGAGTACCCGGATGATTTCGCGCTCGTGGTCCACGAAGAACACTTTTCCGTCCAGCCAGGCCGGCAGCTTGGTGGAGTTGGACAAGGCCGGATCGAACCGGTAAGTGGGGCCGGCGAGGGCGGCGGTCTTGCCGTCCCCGAAGGCGAAGGTCTTGGAATATTCCTTACGCACGGTCCAATAGATCAGGGCGGGTTGGGGCTTGCCGGCCGGGGCGAGATCGACAAGCCCGGTGTTGAACTTGGAATTGTTGACCAGGTGATCCGGATCGAAAAGGCCCAGGGGTTTGGAGTTGACCCAATCGTAATTGTTGAAAGGGTCATTGGGGCCGTTCACGAAGGGGTAGCCCAGGTGGGCCGCATGCGTGAGCAGGTTGATCTCGTCGTAGCCCACCGCTCCCTTATCGGCCGAAGGCACGGTGGCGTCGGTGCCGACCTCGCCTTCCCACAACCAGCCGGTCTTGGGGTCAACCTGGAGGGAGAAGGGATTGCGGACGCCCATGGCGTAGATTTCGGGCCGCGTCTTGGCTAGGCCGGGCGGGAACAGATTACCGGCGGGAACGGTATAGGTGCCGTTGGCTTCGGGATGGATGCGGACGATCTTACCGCGCAGATCGTTGCTGTTGCCCGCGCTGCGCAGGCTGTTCTGGTGGCGGCCGCGCTCATCGGTCAGGGAAGAGAGTACGCGATAGTCCGATTGCTCGCCGATGGACCAGAACAGGTTTCCCTGCTTGTCGAAGGCGAGGGCGCCGCCCTGGTGGCAGCAGCCGTCCATCAGATCGCGTTCGATCTCCACGTGCAGAAGCTTCTTTTCCGAGGCCAGGTCGAGAACGTTGCCGTTGAGGGTGAAACGCGATAGCCAGCGGCCGGGGCCGGCGGGGGCGTTGTCGCTCTTGGGATCGTAGGCCAGGTAGAGGAAATGGTTGTTGGCGAAATCCGGATCCTGCGCGATGCCGTGCAGGCCCTCGTCCATGGTCCAGAATACGTTGAGGGTCCCGGCGGTGACGGTTGATCCGTTCGCGGGCAGCCACATGCGCACGGCGCCGCGCTTCTCGGTCCACACTACGCGGCCGTCTGGAAGCACGGTAAGCTTCATGGGCTCGGCCGGCAGGTCATAAAGGACCGTGCGCTTGAAATCCGCATTGGAGAGCGCGCAGGTCTGCTGGGCATAGGCGCGACCGGCAAAGGCCGATGCCAGGAGCGCGTAAAGCGCGGATAAGAGGCAGGCAGCCGGAGCGGATCCGGCGCGGTAGGTCGGGAGGGCGATCATGAGGGTGTCCGTTTGCTTAGTCGTTCCGAAACGCTTCCGGGTTTTCCCCAAGGCCCGAAAGACGTCATTCCACGATAATAACGCGCGTTTAGGGAATAGACCGCTTTCTCCGGCGGAATTTTCATTTGGCGTCCAAGCATCGGGGCTATTTTATAATAAAGCGGAAAAGCGGGGTCCCAATGCTCAAATTCGCATGCGTGACGACGACAATGCTGGCCGGAGCGGTCTTCGGACAGATCAAATTCACGGACGCCTTTCCGGGGACCAAATTCTCGGCACCGGTCTATTTCGGATCCTTTCCGGGCAAAGCCAAGACCTATGTCGTGCTCGAGCAGCATAAGGGGCTGGCGCTGCTGGTCTCCGCGAAGGCGGGCGGCGGCTTTAGCAAGGATACCCTGGTGCATATCGACGTGAACCAGGCCGGGGAAATGGGATTTCTGGGCATCGCCTTCCACCCCGACTTCAATACCAACCACAAGTACTACGTGAGTTACGATCCTCCCGAAGATTATTTCAACATGGTTGATGAACGCGTGGCCGACGCGACGGGGATGAAGGATTCAGGGACCAAGCCCCGCACCTTGATCAAGATTCCCGACCTTCATGACAACCATAACGGCGGGACCATCGCCTTCGGCCCCAAGGATCATTTCCTCTACTTCGGGACCGGGGATGGCGGCAGCGGCAACGATCCGGACGCCAATGGCCAGAACGTGAACGCCTGGCTGGGCAAGTTCCACCGCATCGACGTGGATAAGCGGGACGCGGGCGAGTACGGCATCCCGCCCACCAATCCCTTCGCCACCGCCGGCGGCCGCAAGGAAATCTTCGCTTACGGATTCCGCAATCCTTGGAAATGGAGCTTCGACGCCCTCACCGGTGATCTCTGGGTCGGGGACGTGGGACAGGACGCCGTCGAAGAGGTGGACATCGTCACCGTGGGCGGCAACTACGGCTGGAAGATCATGGAGGGCAAGGTCGGGACCAACAACGGCAAGATGACCCTGCCGATCTTCACCTACAACCACCCTAAGGGAAATTGCATCATCGGCGGAGTGGTGTTCCGGGGCGATCCCGCTTCGAAGTACTACGGCACCTATTTCGTTTCCGATATCGGAACCAGTCTGTTCTGGAACCTGAAGAAGAACGCGTCCGGAGATGCGACGGTTACGGAGCTGAACGATACGCCGACCGGCTTCTCCTCCTTCGGAAGCGATCCGGAAGGGCGCATCTACGGCGTGGGCTATGGCAATGGCACCATCTACCTGCTGGACGGCCCGGATCTGCACCCGAACGCCGCGCTGCGCGACCGCGCCCGGTTGCCTTCGAGGTACGGGCGCACCTTCACCGCAAGTCCCGGGTCCCCAGTGGACGCGCAGGCCTTCGCCAAGGGGGCCGTGCTGGAAATCTTCAACCTGGGAGGAAACCGCCTGGGAGCCTTGCGCCAGGCCGATCCCAGCCTGCCGCCCAACATGGATGCAGGCATTTACCTGCTGCGCGCGCCCAAGAGCGGGGCCCTGCCCGACGTGCTGATGGTGCGGTAGCCCGCTGTTCGGGAAGGCGGGAATCACCCGAATGCATGCGGGAACCGCCTCCGTCGCCCAAAACCATTGCTTTCAAGGGCGGGGTGCTGCATATTTAAGCTGGCCACGCGCTTATGGGGATATGGGCGCCGGCCGGTTTCGAACCCGGAGTTCCGCATGCGCGCTCAACGCATTTCCCCGGCCGCCCGCGCGGTTGCCTTCGACATTACCCCCCTCGCCCGCTTTTCCGCTTACCTCGCCATGCTACTGGCCGGCTTCGCCCCCGATCCCCGCGCCCAGGCCCTGCCGGACGGCATCACCTATGCGCCCGCTTTCGGCACCGACCAGGCGAATTTCTTCACCCATCCCGGGGGCCTGTGGGAGATGCCCGGCAAACCCGGTAACTTCGCGGTTACGGAGATGGGTACCGGCAGGATTTGGGTGCTTTCCCCCGGCAATCCCGCCTATGGCAAAACCCTTTTCGGAACCGTCGCCGGCGCGCCGGGTGAGGAGGATCTCGGCCTGAGCGGATTCGCCTTCCATCCCGACTACGCCAACAACCGCAAATACTACGTCAAGTACGGGGCGCGCAACCCGCGACGCTTGTTCCTGGACGAGCGGATCGCCGCGGCCGACCTGCTGCATGACTCCGGCCAACCGGGGCGGCGCCTGCTGACCATGGAGGAGCCGGATGCTTTCGGCGATCACAACGGCGGCTCTCCCGCTTTCGGCCCCGACGGCTTCCTCTACCTGGGTTTCGGCGACGGGGGCTGGGATCAGATCAATCCTGATCCTTCCAAAAACGGGCAGAACCTGGAAACCCTGTTGGCGAAAATCATCCGCATCGACGTGGACCATAAGGACGCGGGCCTGGAATACGCGATACCCTCCGATAATCCCTTCGCCAAGGACACCAACCCCAAGGTGCGCCGCGAGATTTACGCTTACGGCGTCCGCAATCCCTACCGTATCTCCTTCGATCGCTTTTCCCGCGAGCTGTACCTGGCCGATATCGGGTACACCAAATACGACGAGGTCGACATCGTAAAGAAGGGCGGCAATTACGGGTGGAGCCTCAAGGAAGGCCCGTATTGCCTTCCCACCGGCCCCTGCGCGGCCGTGACCGAGGCCATCGAAGATCCGGCGCTTTCCCTGCCGAACGGGGACGGCGCCGGTATGGCGAAATGCATCATCGGCGGCCATGTCTACCGCGGCGATCCCGCCTCGGGGTTCTATGGCGCCTACCTGTTCGGCGACTATACCCTGACCAAGGTGTTCGGCTTCCGAAAGCCATCGCCCGGCGGGGCCGCCATCGTCAAAGAGTATGCGCCGCCGCCGGAACCGCCCATCGCCTTCGGCAACGATGCGCTGAACAACATCTACCTGGTGGGCTACGCAGGCACCATCTACCGATTGGAGCATCCCCAGCTGAAGCCGCAAGCCACCGCGCTGGAGCGTCCCTCCGCTACGGGCCGGAAGGCGGTTCGGGCGGCCTTCGCCTGGAACGGAAGGGTAACGCTGCCTCCCGGGGCGAGGGGCGCATGGGAAGCCTTCGCTCCCGATGGTACCCGCCTGGGACGGATCGCGGCCGGCCAGGGTAACCGAGAGGTTACTCCAGACTTCCGCGCCGTCCCGTCCGAGGGCTTGTTGCTGCTCGTTCCCGCGGACCCCTGAGCCGTCCCCGGCCTTCCGCCTCCATAGCGGCGCCGGCATGCCGATTCAGCGCCGTTTTCGGCAGGGGGCCGCCTTGTTTTCACCCAAGAAGCGCCATTCCCATGCGGAACGCGGATTCCCGTTTGCTTTTTCGCCAGCGTTGGATATCTTTAGCGCCGGGTGTAGGTGTACGGCTTTGCCTCCTGGCACGGGCCGCGGCAGTCGGGGGACTGTTCCGGATTTTCAAGGAGGGATCACTTCTTACTGGAGACAGTCATGCGCTTATCCGTTCCCTTTTTTTCCCTGGTGCTTGCCGTCGCCGGAATCGCCGGTGCCCAAGTCAATTTCAAGGATGCCTTCCCGGGCCAGGTTTTCAAGCGTCCCGTGTACTTCGGGGAGTTGCCCGGCGTGGCCACCCAGACCTTCGTGATCCTGGAGCAGCATATCGGCCACGTGACCCTGCTGGCGAAAAAGGACGGTAAGTGGGACACCACCGCGCTCTACACCGTGGCCGTCAACCCGGCCAACGAGCAGGGATTGCTCGGCATCGCCTTCCATCCCGATTTCAAGAACAACCATAAGTACTACATAAGCTGGGATCCGCCCGGAACCATGTACAACATCGTGGAAGAGCGCGAGACCGACGCCACCTTGATGAAGGACGCGGGCAAGTCCCGCATCCTGATCAAGCAGTCGGACAAATACGACAACCATAACGGCGGCACCATCGCCTTCGGCCCCAAGGACGGGTACCTGTACATCGGCTTAGGCGACGGCGGGAATCAGTACGACCCGGACGGCAACGGTCAGAACAAGAACGTGTTGCTGGCCAAGATGCTGCGCATCGACGTGAACAAGAAGGACGCGGGATTGGAGTACGGCATCCCTTCGGACAATCCCTTCGCCGGCCAGGCCAATACCCGCGGGGAAATCTGGGCCTACGGCTTCCGCAATCCCTGGAAGTGGTCCTTCGATCCCGTCACCGGCGATCAATACGTTGGCGACGTGGGCCAGGACGCTGTCGAAGAAGTGGATATCGTGACCAAGGGCGGTAACTACGGCTGGGATCCCATGGAAGGGCCCAACGGCGACAACAACGGGAGCATGATCCTGCCCATCAATTCCTGGGGCCATAACGGGGGCAACAATTGCGTGATCGGAGGCGTGGTTTACCGCGGCAATCCGGCTTCGAAATACTACGGGACCTATTTCTTCTCGGACAACAACGGCAAGGCGCTTTGGAACCTGAAGAAGAACGGCACCGCCGTGGTCCCATCGACCAAGGTGGGCACCTTCCCGGACAAGCCCACCACCTTCGGCACCGATTCCCAGGGCCTCGTCTACGCGGCCATCTACTCCGAGGCTTCGCCCATCTATCTGCTGGACAGCCCGGATCTGGGGCCCGCGCCTACCGCGCTCGCGCCCAGGTACCACGTGAGTTACCGTCCGGAATGGAAGGGATTGCGCTTCCGCATGGACGGCCGGGAATACCCCGCCGCCCGGGTCCGCCCTTAGGCGAACCGCGCGGGTCGCTCACCGGGCACTTTAACGTCTTGGCGGCTTAGCGGGCCAGCAGCAGGGTTCCCATCGCGTGGTGGCGCTGGGAGAGGGCCTCGACGGCGCGCCCCAGTGCATCCACGGGTCCGCCTACTACGGCGGACCGCGGCGACAGGCGCGCTACCGGGGCGATGGCGGTCGAGAGATCGGGATTTTCGCTCCACATGTATTTGGGCGCCATCTGGGTGAGGTTGGTGATGACCGGCAAGGGTTGGCGGTTGTTGTACCACAGGCCCCAATGCCCGCCCACGGTTCCCTCCGCATCCTTCCACTGTTCGTCGAAGCCGGTAAAGGACCAGAACTCGCTGTAGTTCTCGAAGCCCCACGCGGTCAGCTCCTTGTAATAACGCTGCTGGTTCTCGGGGCTGCCCACGGCCGCGCCGCGGGTGGCCAAGGTCGGCCAGCCAGTTTCGCCCAGTACCAGGCGCTTGCCGCCGATCTTCGCCACGCGATCCTTGATGATCTGCTGCCGGCTCGCGATGTAACCCACCGCCGCGGAGATGGACTGGTTCTCCCACCAAGGATGGGTGTGCCAGATGACGAAGTCGAGCTGCGAGAGCAGTTCGTCGCCGTTGTCGCGCACATCGCTCCAGGTCTCGGCGCTGGTCACCTGCACGCCCTTGGGGGCGCCTGCCTTGACCAACTTGATGTAATTGACCAGGCGGGCCTGCTCCACGTTCACATCGGGATGGATGTTGGGCTTGGTGGTGAGCTCGGGGTGGCGCACGCGCAGCATGTATTCATTGCCCACGATCACGGACTTGATTGATTTGTGGTTTTCCTTGAGCAAGGCGATGCCGTCGTTGACGGCGGCCAGGTTCACGGCCTCGTCGTATGTGTTGTCGATCCAGATCCCCAGGTGCACGGTGAGACCGAGCTCGTCGGCAATCTTGGGAACCAGGTAGCCGTGGCCGCCCTTGCCCGATCCGTAGGTGCGGATCTCATGGGTGAATTTCTTCAGCAGCACCAGGTCTTCGCGCACCTGGGCCTCGTTGGGTTCGGCGGCGCCCGGCCCTTGGCCGTCCCGGTATCCCGAATAGCAGATGCACTTGAACGCACGCCCGTCCTTCAGCACGATATTGGTGTCGCGGGCAAGGGCGGAGGCGGCATAGGAGTGGGTCATCCCCAGCCCGAGGGCGAGGGAAACGATCGCAAACGTCTTTTTAATCATGCGTTAAAGATAGGCCGCCTCCGTATCGGCCAAGGTGGGCTATTTCAAGGGGTTGGGGCCATGGTGCCCCCGAACCCGGAAAAGGCCCTTTCTTTCATCAAAACCAGGGCAATTCCGCTCTGAATGAAGAAATCCTGCACTTTGGGACGCTGCCACAGGGTCGAGGTGCCGTTCTCGAGCCCCAAAGCGGCCTCCTCGGCCCTTTTGATGCGGGCGCGGGTGGGTTCGTCGTAGGGAATATTCATGCTGCCCATGATTTCCACGGCCATGAGCATGGCGGGCCGCACGCGGTTGGGGTCCAGGGCCCAGCGGGGATGGGTTTGCAGGGTATCCACGTACCGCGCCATGGCGATTTGCATCCGGTCTACGGTCCCCACGCGAAGGGTCAGGCTGGACACGCTCATGATGGCGCGCATCAGATGGTGCATGCCGTTGTTCACGTAATTGTGGATGAGCCCGCCTTGGGAGCCGCTGACGGCGACAAAGTCCAGGTAGGTACCCACCGCCGGGACGGATCGGCCGCTGTCCGGGATGGCGAAGCGATCGACCCATTCGGCGCTGTCGAGAGCGGCCTGGGCGGCCAGGGCTTCGAGATTGGCGGGAGGATGCTTGCGGGCCCACATCTCCATGGAAAACACCATGCAGGCGTAGGAGATGAGCACGGCGGCGAGGCTCAAGCGCGTCCTTTCAGATTTGTCCGTCGGCGCCCAGGGGTTCCAGAGCGCGTTATCGACCCGAGTCCGGGCTGGGGATAAGGGTAGCGCGAAGATACCTTTCCCGCTACCGGGATCGACCGGGAAAACCGAGGAGACGGGATGGCGGCAGTGAAAAAGGGAAAATCCCGTGCCGGAGAGGGAATTCAAGGGCATCGGTTCGGGGTGGAAGGAATTCTACTGGGGCCGATGCGCGAGATGCTGGAAGGGGAATGACTCGACCCGGTTCTTCGCTGTAAAAGTTTTCCGGAGTCACAATCTGTCACAGGAGAAAACTGATATTCCAATCTATGAATGATACTACCCACCTAGCCCTCTTCCGTGGCAAACAGATTAGGAAAACCTTGGTTAAGGGCGAATGGTTTTTCGTCCTACAGGACGTTGTCGAAGCCCTGACGGATAGTAAAGATCCCCGTCAATACATCAAGAAAATGCGCTCCCGGGATGCGGAGTTGGAGAAAGGGTGGGTACAGCTTGTACCCCCCCTTACCATCCAAACCTCCGGCGGTCCCCAATTATTGGGTTGCTCAAATACTGAATCGGTATTCAGAATCCTTCAAAGCATTCCTTCGCCCAAAGCCGAGCCGTTCAAAAAATGGTTGGCCAAAGTAGGCTACGAACGTATCCAGGAAATCGAAAACCCCGAAATAGCCACGCAGAGAACCCGAACGCTCTACAAGGCGAAAGGGTATCCCGATGACTGGATCGAAAAGCGCATGCGTTCCATCGCGATCCGTGAGGAATTGACCGGTGAATGGAAAAACCGAGGAATTCAGGAGGAGAAGGATTTCGCGATCCTGACGGCGGAAATCTCCAAAGCCGCCTTCGGGATCACTCCAGCCGAATACAAGAAGGTAAAGGGCCTTAAACGGGAAAACCTCCGCGACCACATGAACGACCTGGAGCTGATTTTCAGTATGTTGGGCGAAGCCGCGACAACCGAAATTACCCGCGTCCGAAACCCGGACGGGTTCGTCGAGAATAGGAAAATCGCCAAGGAAGGTGGCACGGTGGCCGGCAAGGCCAGGAACGAATTGGAAAATCGAACCGGAAAGAAGGTGGTTTCCCCGGGCAATTACCTGTCACCCGCTAAAAAGACCAGGAAATTAAAGGGCTGACTCACGCTCTATTATCCCCCCGTGGGGATTCGCATCGGCCGGGGCTCATCCGTTGCCGATGAGCTTTGCCGGATCCAGCAAGGTGTTCAATTCTTCCGGCTTCATCACGCCCTTGTCCTGCGCCACCTGCCGCACGGTCTTGCCCGTCACGAAGGCTTCTTTCGCCAGTGCGGCCGCGTTGTCGTAGCCGAGTTTGGGAACCAGGGCCGTGGCCATGGCCAGGCTGCGATCGATGGACTGGCGGCAGCGATCGGCATCGGCTTCCAGGCCTTGCACGCATTTCTCCTCAAAGGCGACGGCGGCCCCGGTCAATATCTGCAGGGACTGGAGCAGGTTATGCGCCAGGACGGGAAGCATGGCGTTGAGCTCGAAATTACCCGAGGCGCCCGCGAAGGTGATGGCTGCGTCGTTGCCGATCACTTGGGCGCAGGCCATCATCAGGGCTTCGGCCATGACGGGGTTGACCTTGCCGGGCATGATGGAGGAACCCGGTTGCACCGCCGGGATCTTGATCTCCCCGAAGCCGGCGCGCGGGCCCGAGCCCAGCCAGCGGATGTCGTTGGCGATCTTGTACAGCGATACGGCTACGGTCTTTAGCGCGCCCGAAGTCTCGACCACGGCGTCGCGCGCGCCCTGCGCCTCGAAGTGGTTCTCGGCCTCGCGGAACTCGAGGCCGGAGAGATCGTTCAAGCGCTCGATGACCTTCTTGGCGAATTCGGGATGCGCGTTGATGCCGGTGCCGACCGCGGTTCCGCCCAGCGCGAGCTCGCCCAGGTGCCAGCGCACATTGCCCAGGCGTCCGATGCCGTTGGCAACCATGGCGGCGTAGCCGGAGAACTCCTGGCCCAGGGTCATGGGCGTGGCGTCCTGCAGGTGGGTGCGGCCGAGCTTGAGCACGTCGGCGAATGCCTTGGACTTGGAGTCAAGGGCGGATCGCAGTTTGTTGAGCGCCGGCAACAGATCCTTTTCCAGCGAAACCAGGGCCGCGATGTGGATGCAACTGGGGATGACGTCATTGCTGCTCTGGGACAGGTTTACGTGATCGTTGGGATGTACCTTGCGGGCCGCGACTCCGGCGGCGCCTTGCGAGAGGATTTCGGCGGCGCGATGGGCGATCACCTCGTTGGCGTTCATGTTGGTCGAAGTGCCGGAGCCGGTCTGGAAGATATCCAGGGGGAATTGATCATCCCACTGTCCTTCGGTCACCTCCATCGCGGCCTGGGAGATGCCCGCGGCCATGGCGCTGTCGAGTAGACCGAGATCGCGGTTCACTTGGCAGGCCAGGTATTTGATCATGCCCAAAGCCCCGATGAAATCGCGGGGGAAGCGGATGCCGCTGATGGGGAAATTATCCACGGCGCGCTGAGTCTGCGCGCCCCAGAGGGCGCCTTCCGGCACCTTAACTTGTCCCAGGGAATCCTGTTCCATCCGGTATCCGTCGGCCATCGATGCTCCTTGGAAGGGGAGTCCGTCCCCGGGGGAGGGGCTCCCCTCCCCCAATCTAAATCCAACCGCCCCGGTGGACGCCGGATTTGTCCGATCGGGCGACGATCCCGTTCACCAGTACCATCCCCAGGCCCAGCCCAGGGAATGCGTGGTCGCGACGTTATCCGCAGGGAAGGAGCTGCGATGGAAGGGGTCATGCGCGATGGCCTGGTAACGGATTTCGAAATACCAACGGGGACGCCCATTGGGGGCGAGGCCATCGCGTCCCAGGGCCAGGATTCCGAAAGGATGGACGCCTTCGCGGGTCTCGGTGCGCGTGCCCTCTACCGTGGGCGCCGGCGTGGTCCGCTCGAACACGATGGTCTCGCTCATCCAGGCGGCCCCTCCGCCGCCTGCGAGGTAGAATCCATGCCTTCCCGGGTGCCAAAGCAATTCCGCGGAGAGGGGAATCGTCGATTGGGTGTAGTCCCCCATGACATCGCGCTCCACGCCGATCAGCTTCCCTTCCGAAAAGACAGGGCGGGCATAATCGATTTCCGGGGTCGGGCTCCGGAACACCGCTCCGGCCCGGAGCCGCACATCCAGGGAGCCTTTCCCGGCGTCGCCCAAGGGCCCCACGGCCTCGAGATGAAGTCCGCTGCCTACGCCCGAAGCGGTGCGGGCGAGCCAACCGTAGTCCAATCCGAAACCGGCGCCGTAGCGCCAGCGGTCCCGCTCGGGAGCGGTCCCGTCGCCGAAATGATTGCCGTAGGCCAAATGCATATGCGACCAGACCACGCCATAGGCCGCGCTGCATACGCCCCACCAGATGGGAGCGGCGATGATGGCGCCCACGAATTCACTGCCCGAAGTTGCATGGATTTCGTAGTTGAAGCAGATCCCGGCCAAGTCGGCGTGCTCCGGCTGCTTGAGCGTGAGGACCGGTCCTCCGCTCCGGTTCGGCCCGTCATCGTCGGAACTACCGGAATGGAAATGAAAGCCGGAACTCCCGTCATCGTCATCATCCTTATCATTGTGTTTGGAACCGGAATTGTCGCTCGGGGCGGGGGCCGATTTGGGGACGGCGTAGGTATCGCCGTAGCTGAGGTCGGAAGCATGGGCGGCGGCGGGGAGGAGGATCAAAAAACCCAAGACCAGGGGTCGCATGCGCATACCCTGATTGGACGATGCGGGGGCGTCGAACCGCTACCGGCGACAGACCCCGCCCGGGGAGTACTCACTTCAGGAGCAGTTTGACCCCGGCGTAAACCAGCATGGCCGCCAAGGCGGGACGCAGGTATTTATCGGATACGGCCCCGGCGGTATGGCTGCCCAGCCAGATTCCCGGAAGGGAGCCCACCAACAGGTTGGCCAGCAGCATGAAATCGACATTGCCCGCGCTGGCATGGCCCAGGCCGGCGATGAGCGTCAAGGGAACGGCATGGGCTATTTCGGTTCCCACCAGCTTGGAAGTGGGCAAGAGCGGATAGACCAGGAACAGGGCCATGGTGCCCAAGGCCCCGGCGCCGATGGAGGTGATGGAGACGATGACGCCGAGCGCGAAGCCGATAACGACGGTTGCGACATGGCGCTGCTTCTCGCTCATGCGCGTAAAGATGACATCGTTGCGGTGGCTCCAATTAAGCAAGGCCTGCTTGAATAGGATCGCCACGGAAGTCAGCAGCAGGGCGATGCCAAGGGAGAATTTGATGATGTCGTTGGCGGCATGCCCGTGGGAATGGGCCTTGAAGATGCGGAGGCCCACCAGGGTCAGGACCGCGGCGGGAATACTGCCGCAGGCCAGCCGTAGCGTAATGGACCAGTCGACGTTGCGTTTCTTCTGGTGTACCCAGACGCCGTTGCCCTTGGTGATCGCCGCATAGAGAAGATCGGTGCCGACCGCGTTCATGGGCACGATGCCGAAGTGGAGCAGGATAGGCGTCATCAGGCTGCCTCCGCCTACACCTGTCATGCCCACGATGAAGCCGACGCCAAGGCCCGCGATCACGTAGACGTAGGACAGGTGCGCCCAAAATTCCGCAAGCCCATGTTGGAGGGAGGCGCCCATGAAATCCTTTGAAAGGGAGCAGGAAAACTACCAAATAATGCCCTGCGCCCGGGTATGACCGGGGCGGGCGCGATTGCTATTTTGCCTGTTTTCCTCCCCAAGGCCCAACATGCTCAGCGCCAACGAAGTCTCTCTAGCCTACGGCAAACGTGTCCTCTTCAAGGACGTGGACATCAAATTCGCCCCCGGCAATTGCTACGGCATCATCGGCGCAAACGGCGCCGGCAAGTCCACCTTCCTCAAGATCCTTTCCGGCGAGATCGAGCCCGATTCGGGCAGCGTGAACATTTCGGGCGGTACGCGCCTGGCCACCTTGAAGCAGAACCAATTCGAATTCGACGAGTTCCCCGTGTTGCAAACCGTGATCATGGGGCATAAGCAATTGTACGAGGTGATGCGCGAGAAGGACGCCATTTACGCCAAGCCGGAATTCTCCGAAGCCGACGGCGTGCGCGCCTCGGAACTGGAAGGCGAGTTCGCCGACATGAACGGCTGGAACGCCGAGTCGGACGCGGGCGCCATGCTCAACGGGCTGGGAGTGCGCGAGGACAAGCATCAGTTGCTGATGAAGGAATTGACCGGCGGCGAAAAGGTGCGCGTACTGCTTTGCCAGGCGCTGTACGGCAATCCCGGCATCCTGCTGCTCGATGAGCCCACCAACAATCTGGACGTCGATTCCATCATGTGGCTGGAGGAATTCCTCTACGGTTTCGAGAACACCGTGATCGTGGTTTCCCATGATCGGCATTTCCTGGACAAGGTGTGCACGCACGTTTGCGATATCGATTACCAGAAGATCTCGACCTATACCGGAAACTATTCCTTCTGGTACGAATCGAGCAAGCTGGCGCTGGAGCTGAAGCGCGATCAGAACAAGAAGAAGGAAGACCGGATCAAGGATTTGCAGACCTTCATCCAACGCTTTTCCGCCAACGCCTCGAAGTCGAAGCAGGCCACCTCCAGGCGCAAGCTGCTCGATAAGATCACGCTCGACGATATCCGCCCCTCCACGCGCCAGTACCCCTTCATCGTGTTCAAGCAGGAGAAGGAAGCGGGCAAGATCATCCTCGAGATCGAAGGACTGTCCAAGTCCATCGAAGGCAAACCCGTGTTCAAGGGTTTCGAGCTGAACGTGCGCACCGGGGATAAGATCGCCTTCGTGGGGCGCGACGACGTTCCCGCCTCGACATTGTACCGGGTGCTGATGGACGAGACCAAAGCCGATCACGGTACCTTCAAGTGGGGCGGGTCGGTTACCAAAGCCTATTTCCCCAAGGACAACGCCGCCTTCTTCGATACCGACATGAACCTGGTGGATTGGCTGCGCCAGTTCTCCAAGGAGAAGGAGAAGGACGAGCAGTTCATCCGCGGCTGGCTGGGCAAGATGCTGTTCTCGGGCGAAGAGTCGCAGAAGAGCGCGCGGGTGATCTCGGGCGGCGAGAAGGTGCGCTGCATGCTGGCGCGAATGATGCTGCTGCAGGCGAATGTGCTTATCCTGGACGAGCCCACCAATCATCTTGATCTGGAAGCCATCACCGCCCTGAATAACGGGCTTACCGCCTTCGACGGCACGGTGTTGTTCACCTCCCAGGATCACCAGTTCGTGCAGACCATCGCGACCCGTATCATCGAAGTCACCCCCAAGGGCTACATCGACCGCACCATGACCTACGACGAGTACCTGGGCAATGAGGACGTCAAGAAGCTGCGCGAAAAGCTGTACGCCTAGACGGCGGAAGTTCCGGCGCGGCTCAAAAGATTTTCTTGAGGGCGCTCCGGGCGGCTTTTCCGGCCGCCTTTCCCGCATCCCGATAGAAACTGTCCGGGATGGGGATGTCTTCCGTGCGGCTGGTCTTTAGGCTGAACTGGAACAGCGATCCCTCTTCCACCTCATTGTACACCGTGGGGTTTCCCGCCAGCAGCGCATCGATGCGCACCGGGATCGACTTGTGGTTGAGCATGAGCCCTTCGGCGGCGGGACCGGCGGCCTTGATCAATTCGCGATACACGACCACGGCGGGAACCACCAACGTGGTCGTATCCTTGGGCTTCAATTCCAGGGTTATATCGTCCCCGTGCAGGAAGCGATTGTCCTGGTGGAAGAGTTCGTAGCCCAGCGTCACGTTGCGCAGGCCGATGGCGTTGGGGTTGAAGGCTTTCAACACGATTTCCAGGTTGGCCTGGTTCTCGTTCACGCCGGTCAGGCGGCAAGCCACGAAGGCGAAGTCCGGAGCCTTGAGCTTGGATCCGCGCACGAGCCTGAAGAAGGTGCAGGAGGCGAGCAGGCCGGGAAGGAGCAGGAGCAGAAAATGGTAGCGGCGCATGCCCAGACTTTAGCTTTTTTGTCCCAGAAACCGCAGACCCGGAAATTTCCCGTTATTGGTTGGGCGGGAGAGGGGGGATTCCGCTACTAATAAGGGACGCTTCGGTGTGGGAGGCGGTATCCTGGGAATGATTCGGGGGGTCTCATGCCGTTGTCCACGCTTTACCGCATCGTGTCGGTGTGCCTGTTTTTCTCAGTGCTGTTTTTCGCGGCTCCCGCCTCGGCCCTGATCGTCATCGACGGCAAGATAGTCGATACCTGGCCGGATCAACCCCGGCTCCAGCCCCAGTCCAATGCCCTCGGGAAATCCTCGCAGACGGCCCCGCATTATTATCCCCATCCCGCCGGCGCCGTTTGGGGCCTTACCATGCTCGTCGATTTTTCCGATACGCCGCCGGCCTTCACCAAGGTGGAGGTGGATGATTGGCTCAACCTGAAGGGCTTCAACCGCTTCTCGTGCAAGGGTTCGGTGCGCGATTACTATGCCGACGTTTCCAACGGCAAAGTGGACTTCCAGAACGAAGTCCACGGCTATTACCGCGCCCTGCATCCCAAGTCGTATTACGAAGGCGGCACCGGCTATGAGCACGCGGCCGAATTGGTGGACGAGTTAATCGCGCATTTCGATCCTGAGGTGGACTTCTCCAAGTTCGACAACGATAAGGACGGCAAGGTGGAGGCTGTCAGCATCGTATACGCGGGGAAGGGAGAGACCTGGGGGCAGGGCCTGTGGCCGCATGCGGGCGGGGTCAACCAGAAGCGCGACGGCGTGCAACTGACGCGCTACATGATGACGGATCTGGGGACCAGCTTTTCCCTGTACGTGTTCTGCCACGAATGCGGGCACATGATTTTCGGGTGGCCGGACCTGTACGGCTTCGGGGATTATTGCATCATGGGCAACCGGCCCAATGACGTGAACCCTCCCACCATCAACGATTTCTACCGCGCGGATCAGGGTTGGATCGACGTGGTGGAGGTGAGCAAGGATACCCGCGCCTATTACCGCGCCGCGGCCAACTCGGCGGTAGGCTACCGCTTCGTGAATCCGGCTCGCCCGCAGGAATGCTTTTTCTGGTCCAATTACAAGAACGTCGACAGGCGGGCCGTGCTCAAGGGACGCGGGCTGCTGATGCTGCATTTCGACAAGGACATCGGGACCAACAATCCCCCAGCCACCCTGGGGCTGGCCGTGGTGCAGGCCGACGGTAAAGGCGACTTGAACAAGACCATGTGGCCCGCGCCGGGCAGCGATGCCATGGATTATTTCTCCAAGACCACGGGTGCCGCTTTCGGCGCGGCGAGCAATCCGGTGGCCAAGTGGAACAACGGAACGGCCTCGGGACTCAACCTGCATGATGTCGAGGCTGCGGCGGATACCATGGGGTTCTACGTGGGGGATATCCAGGTGGGTCTGCGCCGGATACCGGCGGCCGGGGCCATGCGACCGGAAGCGCTCCGGGAGTCGGACGCCCTGGGCGCGCGCGGGCCCAGGCCCATCGGCCCTAAAATCCGTTGGTAGCCCAAAAAGCCCACTTTCCGTGTAGTCCTACTACACACCCTGGACCCCTTTTCACCCCGTAGCCATCGGTACCTGGTGGTATCTTTTCCAGGGGCGGAGGCGAATGGCGAACGTATTCGACTACATGGATTATCGGGAATTCCTGAAGGATACCTATCAGGAGAACAAGGCCCGCAATCCCGCCTATTCCTGCCGCTTCATCGCCCAGAAGGTCGGCTTCAAATCCGCCAGTTTTTTCAGCCAGATCCTGAAAGGCCGGAGCAACATCTCCCTGTCCATGGCCGCCCGCTTCGCGGCCTTTCTCAAGCTCAAGCGCAAGGAAGTGGATTTCTTCGAAGCGCTGGTGCTGTACAACCAAGCCAAGAACCATGAAGAGCGTAAGCAGGGCTTCGAACGCCTGATGGCCTTCCGCAGCTCACGCGTGAAAATAGTCGGGGCGGAGAGCTTCGAATTCTACGAGAAGTGGTACTACACGGCCATCCGGGAATTGCTCTGGTTCGAGCCTTTCCGCGGCGACTTCGATGCATTGGCGAAACGCGTATCGCCTGCGATCAAGCCGGCGGAAGCCAAGCAGGCCGTGGCTTTGCTCCAGCGCCTGGGAATGATCACGCGGGATTCCCAGGGCCGCTACGTACGCGCCGATGCGGTGAGCAGCAGCACGGGCTATGACGCCAATGCCACCGCCATCCACAATTTCCAATTGCAGACCCTGGCGCTGGCGGGCGAATCCATCGATCGCTTTCCCCGGGGATCGCGCAGCATCTCCACGCTTACCTTCAGCCTTTCGGACAAGGGCTTCCAGGCCATCGCCGAAGAGCTGAACGGGTTCAGGCGTAAGCTGCTCAAGATAGCCGAAGCGGATGCCCAGGAAGACACCGTATACCAGGTCAACTTCCAGGTATTCCCCTTGACCAAGCCCACGGAAAAACGGCAGGAGCGCAACGCGGCGGACGCTGGTTCGCTAGGCGCTGGAGAAAATGCATGAAGGCCCCCCGCCTGCTGCTGGCCGCGGTCTTGGTAACCGCGCTGTTACCCACGGCATGCTTCCGCGAGGAAGGCGATATTCCCGGCGTGCAGGGCCCGGGCTCGGAAACCGTGGGGCTCAAAGGCGTGGCCCGGACCCCTGAAGGCGCGCCCGTTGCCCATGGCAAGGTCGTGGTCCGCCCTGCCTCATGGTTCCGGGATACTTCGGAGAAGGCGGCGGCCAACGGGCCCGGCAGCGAAACCGCTCTCGCCAACGACGGGAGTTATCGCATCGCACCGCTGCCGGTCGACTCCTATTCCGTAGAGATACGCGGGGATAACGGGCAATCGGCCCTGGTGTTCGTAAGGGCGCAAGCCGGTTTGGCCAAGGCGCCGGACGCCGTGCTTAAGCCCGTGGGCGGGCTAACGGGGACCATCCGTCGCGGTCGCGCTTCCCAGGGTTCCGTATTCCTCCGCATCGGCGGGCTCGATCGGCTTCTGTACCTGGCTCCCGATTCGACCCGCTTCAAGTTCGCCGATCTGCCCGCGGGCCGGTATGTCCTGCAGGCCTTGTCCGGAGATCCCGCCTTGGGAACCGTCCAGCTACGCGATGTGGACGTGCGTTCCGGCGAGAGCGGAGACGGGGGCGAGCTGGTGCTGGACGCATTCGGGTCGGAGGATTACGCGGCTTGGCCGCGCTCCCGTGCCGTGGTCATGCGCATCAGCCCCTTGGGCGCGAATCTGGCGGTCGGCATCGCGGACGTTCCCGTATTGGTGCGGTTGGACGCGACGACCTTCCCCTTTGATTCGGCGGCGGCAGGCGGGAGCGATCTCCGCTTCGCGGATGCTGCCGGGCGCCATCTGGCGTTCGAGATCGCGCGTTGGGACGCCAAGGCGAAGGACGCGCTCATCTGGGTGCACGTGGATAGCTTGAGGGCGGGGGATGATAGCCAAAGCATCTCCTTGCTTTGGGGCAAAGCGGCGGCCCCCGGCATGGGAGCGGGGGCCTCCGTTTTCCCGGCTGCGCAGGGCTGGCGGGGCGCCTGGCATTTCGACGCGATGCCGCAGGGGCTGCGTTGGGCCGATGCTTCGTCGGCGAAGAACCCCTTGGCGGGCGCCACGGCGGACGCCGCTTCCCTGCATGGCTCGCCATTGGGCGGCTGCGCGCAATTCGACGGGCTGACGGGCCTGCTCTCTTCCACCGATTCGGTGCGCGCTCCCCAGACCTTCACCCTCTCCATGTGGTTCCTGGCCACGGGGCCGGGAAAGCTAATCGGCTTCGAGGACAGCTACCTGGGGCGCAATACAGGACCTTACGATCGCCATGTGTGGATCGATCCCGACGGTTCGGTGCATTTCGGCGTGTACATCGCCGACCCTCCCGAGGGCCGCGGTGAATTCGAACGTCTGGCGGTATCCAAGCCGGGCTACGCCGACGGGGCCTGGCACCATATGATCGCGACGCAGGATCCGGTCGCGGGCATGGCGCTGTTCCTGGATGGCGAAGCGGCGGCGAAGAACGCCGACGCGCCCCATGCCGAGGATATTTCCGGATTCTGGATCCTGGGCGGCGGCACCCTGCGCCAATGGGCCCCGGCCCTGCAGGCCAATACGCATCTGAACGGATGCGTGGACGATGCGACCGTTTCCGATGTCGCGCGCGGGGCCGATTGGATCCGGTTCGCGCACGCCAATCAGGCGCCCGGATCCGAGGTGGTAAGCCTCCGCGTTCCCTGAACGCGCGCATCGCCGGGCGTGTAGCGCTACCGCACGCTTTCTCCCCTCCCTCCACCCCCGCGCCTACTCCCCCGGCCTAGATTTTCTCCCACGGGTGCGGGCCATTAGCGGCCCCGCAGCCGGGTTCGGGGGAGCCGATGTTCCAGGGGAAAATGAACCGCAGGCAGATGCTGACGCGGACCGCGCAGGCGGCTGCGGCCTTCACCATCTTGCCTTCCTGGGCGCGGGGCCAAGCCCCCAGCGATCAATTGACGCGCGCCGTGATCGGAACCGGCTCCAAAGGCATGGGCCATGTGGCCGGCACCGAGCCGGGCATGAACAACTCCTCGCCTTCGCGACTGGTGGCGGTTTGCGACGTGGACGAGGCGCATCTGGCGCAGGCCCTGTCAGGCAGGGCCGGCGTGACAGGGTACAAGGACTTCCGCGATCTGCTTGCCAAGACCGACGCCAACATCATCCACATCGCCACTCCGCCGCATTGGCATGGGCTGATGGCCCTGGCTGCCGCCGAGGCGGGACGGGATATCTGGTGCGAGAAGCCCATGACCCGTACCATCGGCGAAGGCCGCAAGGTGATGGAAGCGGTACGCCGCAACGGCACCATCTTCCGTTTGAATACCTGGTTCCGCTTTACCGGCGCCAGCGCCTTGTTCGGCGACGCGTTCTACGGCGCGGGCGTACCCGCGCGCGATTTACGCAAGCTCGTGATCGGAGATGTGCTGGGCGGACCCTTGACGGTAACGGTGGGAGCGGGCACGGGTTTCGATTGGAAACTTCCGTTGTGGATGGGCCAGCAAAACCTGGCTCCGCAAACCCCGCCCGCGGGACTCGACTACGATTTATGGTTGGGCCCGGCGCCCTGGAAGCCCTACAACGCGGCCCGCGTGCACCAGAGTTTCCGCGGCTATTGGGATTATGATGCCGGCGGACTGGGCGATATGGGGCAGCATTACCTGGATGCCTTCCAATACATCTTGGGCAAGGACGACACCAGCCCGGTGGAGATCACTCCCGACTCCGATCCCCAGCCAGCGGACGCGGTAATCCCGTGGCGTAAAGTGACCTTGGCCTATGCCGACGGCACCAAGATCATCCTCGACGGGGTAGGCAAGGATACCGCCTTGATGCAGGGAAGCAAGGGCCAGGTGCGCGCCAATTTCCAATCGGACATCACGGGGCTCAAGGCCAAGGTGGATGCCTTGCCGAACCCGCCCGTGCAACTCGACGATTTTTCCGAGGCGGTGCGTACACGTAAGAGCTTCGGCCTCAATGAACGGAACGGCTTCCGCTCCTGCACCTTGGTGAACCTCAGCAGCATCGCGGTGCGGCTGGGGCGCAAGCTCCGCTTCGATCCCGACAAGTTGGTCTTCGTCGGTGACGAGGAAGCCAACCGCATGATCTTCCAACCGATGCGGGCCCCTTGGGCCCTTCCCGATGGAGGCGCCTGATGGCACGCGTAAGTTCACTCCCAGTGACGCGCGCCGGAAGGCTCCCGTGGCCGGCAGCGATACTGCTGCTGGCCGCGGTCTCCGCTCTCTCTGCGGTATCCGCGGGCGCCCAGACCGCCGCCGATGCCATCGCGCAGATCAAGAAACCCGGAGGCGGCAACGATGCGGCCGCGCGACTCGAGGTCCGCCGGCTTACGAATTATTCTTTTCGCCCCGGATCGGAGAGCGAACGGCAAGCGCAGGAGACGGCATTGCTCGCCGGCCTGGCGAAGCCGGTGGATTGGGAGATCAAGGCATTCCTGATCGAAGAGTTGCGTTTCTGCGGCAAGTCGGCGTCGGTGGATCCGCTTGCCGCCTACCTGACCGATGCCAACCTGTGCGAGCCTGCGGCCCAATCCCTGCTCGGGATCGCCTCGACCGAAGGCCCCGACAAGATTATTCCCGCCGTCCGCGCGGCTTTGCCCTCTTCCCAGGACAAATGCCGTCCCACACTTATGCGGGCGGCGGGATCCTTACGCGACGGATCCGAATCGACGTTGGCGTCCCTGACGCCGTCGGCGACCTCTACCGATCGCAATATCCGCGCTATCGCCTTGCGAAGCCTGGCGAATATCGGTAGTCCCTTGGGCAAGACTGCCATCGCCCAGGCCATGAACGCGTCCGATCGCCTGGAATCGATGCAGGCCATGGCCTTGAACCTGCTCTTCGCGGAGCGACTGGCCGAGCGCGGGCTCAAGGCGGAAGCCACCGAAGTCGCCAACGCCGTACGTAGCGCGGCGGTTACGGCGGTACGCCCCAACGTGGTCCTGCACGCCGATTCGACCCTGGCCTTCATCAAGAGCCTGCCCACGGCGGTGCCAGGAGGGGGAACTGCGCCTCCGTCGGGCAGGTTCGTCTTTTCCCGGGTGGGCGGGCGCTTGCGCCTGGATTGGCCGGGAGCCGGACCCTGGCGCGTGCGCATAGCCGACATGGGCGGTAGGACGCGGCGGGAATGGCGCGGCGATGGCTCGGCCGCGATCGGCTGGGACGCGAAAGCATTACCCTCCGGAATCTATCGGATAGTGGCGGAACGGGCGGGAGGCGCGCGTAGCGCCGCCTTCGTGAATCCCTGAACGGAACCCCGATGATGTCCAAGGCTTGGGTATACGCGGCGCCGCTGGCGCTGCAGTGCATGGGAGCGACAGCGGGTGAAAACCCGATCGTCCGCTACGACGCCCCATCGCTGGGTTTGTTCCAGGAATGCGGTATGCTGCAAAGCGGAAGGTTCTCGGCGGCCGGCGCCTTCCATGACGAATGGGTGGATCATTTCGGCGCCTTCTTCCTGGAAAGGGCCTCCGTGGGGGAGCGGCTCGAGATGGAAGTGGGCCTGGGCGGAGTGTTCCAGTACCAGAAGCCCGAGGTCATCTCGGCGGGTTGGGGCGGCAGCCAGTACCGCAATTTCTTCGTAGGGCCTTCCCGGGCCACCCTGACCTGGCGCGGCGGCGAGCCGGAAAACCCCGGGTTCACCGCCACGGCGGGCATGTTCGCTTTCAAATACAATCCGGATGCCGCCAACCTGGGCGAGTACCTGTTCCGCGCCAATCCCTATCCCAATTACCTGCAAACCGGAGGCTATGCCATCATCGGAACGGCCGACGCCTACCTGCAGGGAGCCAAGGCCGAATTCCGCCTAGGTAGCACAAACGTTACCCTGTTGGCCCTGACCGAAACCGGATTTCCGCCTCTGTACGATTTGTCGCTGGCGGCCTTGGCAACCTACAAGACCCTGGACGGTTCCCTCGAGATCGGCGGAGGCGTGAACGCCAAGCGCATCGTGCCCGTGCGCCCCAGCCGCACCGATCCGCGCCAAGCGAACAACGCCTATTTCAAGAAGGCCGGGACCTGGTACACCGGCAATCCCAATTATTACCGTAGCCGGCTCGAGTTCGCCGCTTCCCGCCATCGCAGCGCCGATTCGGCGTATTGGAAGGCTGCCCTCGATTCGGTTCTGTATTGGACCACGACCGACACCGTTCCCGGCCCTACCGGCGGGCCCGCGGTGGCCTATGCCCATCCCGATTACCAGTATTACAGCGCAGCGGGAATCATCCTGATGGCACGGGCGTCCCTCGATCCCAAACCCTGGTTCTCCTCCGCGGCCCTGGGACCGCAGGACTTGAAACTCTACGGCGAACTTGCGTTGTTGGGAGTCAAGGATTATCCGGTATTTTACCCGCGCATGGCGGATCGCATCCCCATGATGTTCGGATTCAACCTTCCGGCCTTCCGCTTGCTCGATAGGGTTGCCGTACAGGGAGAACTTTATCGTTCCCCCTTCCTCAACAGCACCGAGCGCGTGGCGACCGTGGGACTTCCGCAACCCTTCCAGCCCCGGGGCGGGGACGCGGCTTATTCCAGCGACAACTATTACGATGCCGCGAAATTGGATGACTGGTCCTGGTCCGTACTGCTGGAAAAGAACATCCTGCCGGGCATCACCGTGAGCGCCCAGGCGGCCCGGGATCATCTCCGCCTGGTGAGCCTGAATACCTGGTTCGGCCCGGCCCTGGAAGCGGACGAAAACCTTTCCACCAGCAAGGATTGGTATTGGATGTGCCGGATCGGGATCGCGATATGAACGCGGCCCGGATGGCATACGCGTTGTCGGCTGCGATGGTGGCCATGGGTGTGATAGGCGCGGGAGGCGCGCTCTGCCCGCAGCCCGCGTGGGCGAACGAAGCGCCCGCGGTGCGTTGGCTGCCGGCCGTGGTAGGCGGCATGCAGGAATTCGGGCGCTTGCAAAGCGGCGCCTGGAAGGACGTGAACGAGCCCTTCCGGGATGAATGGATCGATCATCTCGGGGCGTATTACCTGCGTGAAGCCGTGGTCGCCGAGCGCCTGCATATCGCGGTGGGATTGGGCGGCGTGTTCGAATTCCCCAAGCCCGAGGTGGCCCAGGCCGAGTTCGGCGGCAGCCAGTCCAAGGCCTTCTTCCTGGGGCCTTCCATCGCCAAGGGGACCTATGCCTGGGGGGATCCGGAACGGCCTACCTTCTCCCTGGCCATGGGGATGTTCCCTTTCAAATACAATCCCGATGCGCATAACCTGGGCGAATACCTGCTGCGCTCCGGTCCCTATCCGACCTTCCTCACCACCGGCGGGCTTTCCGCCATCGGCAGTTCGGGAGCCATGCTGCAAGGGTTCCAGGCGGTCTGGTCCCGGGGCGATTTCCGCGCGGAAGCCCTGCTGTATACCGAAACCAATGTGCCCCCCTTGTATGATTGGTCCCTGGCCGCCCTGGCCTCCTACACGGCGGGGGACGGCGCGCTGGTGCTGGGCGCGGGCGTGAACCAAAAGCGGCTGATCCAGGTCAGACCCGGGCGCACGGCGCCCCATACCCTGGCCAATGCCTATTTCCGAAAGGCCGGAACCTGGTACCCGGGCACTCCGGAAGAGTACACGCAGAAGCAGGCCTTTGGTAACTTGCGTGTTACGGAAGGGGTCGCGGTCGCCAAAGCCGATCTGGCCGCCGTCAACCCGTCGCATCCCGCCCTGGCTTTCCTGGCCGATCCCACCGCGGCCAACCTCGACTCGGCGGCCCGCTACGCCGCCGATGTGCCGGCCGCCCTGGGTCCCCTGGCCGCGGCCCGCCGCCACCGGGTCGATGCCGATGTCGCCGGGGCCGTCGCCGATTCCATCGCCTATTGGACCACGACCGATTCCGTCACCGACGGCGCCGGTAACCGCGTGGCCTACTCCAAACCCGGTCTGGAATATTTCTCCCCCGCAGGCACCCTGTTGATGGCCCGGGCCGCCTTCGATCCCAAACGTTTTTTCCCTTCGGCGGCCCTGGGTCCGGAAGACCTGAAGCTGTACGGTGAAATCGCGCTGCTGGGGGTGGAAAACTATCCGGTCTACTACACGCGCCGTTCCGACCGCATGCCCTTCATGCTGGGTTTCAATCTTCCCGCCTTCCGTTGGCTGGATCTGGCCGCCTTCCAATGCGAATGGTTCCATTCCCCTTTCGCCAACGATTTCGTCTCCCTAGGTAACGGTCGAGCTACCCCGTATTTCCCAGCGGGAACCCATGCGGGATTTTCCCGGGATGCTTATTACGATGCGTCCGGCAAGGACGATTTCAGCTGGTCGTTGCTGCTGCAAAAACACGTGCTGCCCGGGTTCCTGGTCTCCGCGCAATTCGCGCGGGATCACCTGCGTACCGTAGGCACGGATTGGTTCTTCGGCTCCCGCCTGGAACCCAATCAGATCCTGGGGGCTTCCCGTGACTGGTATTGGATGGCCAATGCGAGCTGGGAACTCTGACATGCGCGCGTCCGGCCCAATGTCCCCGGTGCTGGTGCTCGCATGCGCGCTGGCGGCGTCCGTGCCGCCGGCGCATTCCGATCCGGCCGGAGCCGAGCGTCCTATCCATGATACCCTGGCCCTGTCCGCCTTCCAGGAAGCGGGCATGATCCGCAGCGGCGTGGTCGGCGGCGGCGTGCTGGAGCCGTTGCGCCCGGAATGGATCGATCATTTCGGCGCCTCCGTCACCCGCACCCTCACCTGGGACAGTCGCTTCCGGGTTACCGGGGGCCTGGGCGGTATCTTCCAGTTCCGCAAACCGGAAGTGGTCAACGGCGGTTTCTCCGGATCGCAACGCAAGGCGTTTTTCGTGGGACCCAGCATAAGCGAAGCGGCTTACGCCTTCGGCGATCCCGAACGCCCGCCGGTCACTTTGGCCATCGGCCTGTTCCCTTACAAGTACAATCCCGAGGCATCCAACCTGGGAGAATACCTGTTCCGCAGCACCCCTTATCCGGGTGTCGTGATGACGGGCGGCTATGCCTTGGCGAACAGCGCCGCGGCGTACCTGCAAGGCGCGCGCGCGTCTTTCCGCATGGGCGGATTCTCCGCGGATTTGCTGCTGCTCACCGAGACCGGTCTGGCGCCTTTATACGACGGATCCCTGGCCGCCGTCGCCGCCTATCGATCCCCGCAAGGCGTATTCGATGTGGGAGCGGGAGTGGATTGCAAACGTTTGCTGCCGGTTTATCCCGAACGTACCTCACGCGAGAACAAGGCCAATGCCTGGTTCACCAGCGGTGGCGTGGATCGCTCGGCCAATTACTCCTTCTATGCCAATGCCGGTACGTATTGGCGCGGGCGCCTGGCCGGGGCGACCGGCGCCGATTCCGCCCGTTTCGCGGCCATGGCCCACGAGCAGGACTCCTTGGCCGCGCTGGTGGAAGGACTCGATAAGCTTTCCCCGGCGGAGCGGCCACAGCTGCATTATTACAGCGCGGCCGGAACCTTGCTGATGGCCCGGGCCACCTTCGATCCCAAGCCGCTGCTCCCGGAACTCGGGATGTCCCCGTCGGATTTTAAGATCTTCGCCGAGGTCGCGCTGCTAGGCGTCGAGAACCGGCCCGTGTTCTATACCGATCGCATGCGCCGCGTGCCGATCATGGCGGGCATCAACATCCCCGCTTTCGGTTGGCTTGATCTCTTCAGCGTGCAGGCCGAATGGTACGATTCGCCCTGGCTCAACAATACCTGGCCCATCGGCTCGGACGGGAACAACGTGCCCTTCGTGCCCGATGCCAGCGATCGCCTGACTTCGTCGCATAGCTATTACGACCTGGCCGACAAGGACAACTTCAAGTATTCGCTGCTGCTGCGCAAACGACTGGGCGCGGGCACCACCCTGAGCCTGCAGGCCGCCAGCGATCATTTACGCATTCCCGACGCGACTTCGTATTACGGTCCGCAGCTGAATCCCAACGAGGTGACGGTGCGGAAATCCGATTGGTACTGGGTGGCGCAATTGGGATGGGGAATTTGAGTGGGTTCGGAAGTCACGAACGGGAGGAATGGTATGACCGGTAAATATTGGTATTGCTCATTGCTGGCCTTGCAGGCCATGGCCTTCGGGCCCGGGGCCGCCTACGGGCAGGCCGTGAATACGCTTACGGTGGAGGAGAAAGCCCAGGGATTCGCATTGCTCTTCGATGGGACCATGCAAAGCGTGCGCGACAATTTCGTGGCCTACCAGAAGAACGGCGCGAACGTCACCACCTTGCCGGCCAACATCGAAGCGCCTGCGGGGAAGGATTATTTCTGGGACAATAACGCCACCCAGGATATCCGCTCCATCAAACAGTACGCCGATTTCGAGTTGAAGTTCGACTACCGTATCAGCGACAACGCGGGACTCTACTACCGCGCCAGCCTGCTGACGGATGCGATCTACAACAACGCGGTGGAGTATCCCATCTACGACGGAACGCCCGTGGCGGGCAACTGGAACGCGCCCGGGGCCGCCTACGATATCTATCCCCCCAACCTCATCAACTACAAGCATTTCGCCACCGGGGAATGGAACAACATCCGCGTCCGGCTTTACAAGGACAGCGTCTACCACTGGCACAACGGGGCGCTGGTGCTGAAATACAGCCTGGCCAGCGAAGAGTTCAAGGCCAGCATGGTGGCGCATAAGTGGGCGAATGCGCCCTGCCTTTCGGTGGAGGCGGCTACCGAGGCGCAATGCGATCACGCCAACCCCTATCGCAAGACCGGGTATATCGGATTACAGACGGCATATCCGGGGCAACTGTACGTGCGGAATATCAAGGTCGCGAATTACCCCTTTCCGCCTCCGGTCGCCGTTGGCGCCCCTGTTCCCAAGGGCGCGGGGATGCAGCCCATCGTCTGGGTTCGGTCGGCAGGGAACCGCATTCACGTGGGAGACGCGGGGGGTAACGCGGCGGCTAACCCGGCAGGTCATTCCGGGGAGAATTCGGCGCGTTACGAACTTCGCACCCTTGACGGGGGTTTCATCGCCGCTACGACGGCGGGGGAATTGCGCGCACCGCGGTCAGGTATGTACCTATTGCGCCGCTTCCAGGCCGGGACTTCCGCCACGGTCAAGGTGCTAATCGATTAGAAGCGTTTGCGGAGGCCCAGGGTTTTGAATCCCTTTTCGAAACCCGCCTCCAACAAATCTTCCAGATAGGGGCTCTCCGTAGCCGGCTCCCCGTTGATGGTTTCCGTTTCCAGGGCTTTCACGGGAAGGAACGCCCGCTCTACCGGGGTCCGCAACGCCGCGAGGTAACCGGCGAGGTACTTATGCCGGGGAGGCACGCGGATGGCCAGATCGCGTCCCAACCTGCGCGCGGTAACGACCAGTTCCGATCCATGGAATACCAGCCAAGTCGAGGCCAGGCGGGGCGGCAGATCGTAAGGCAGGCGCTGTAGTCCCAGGGCGCAAGGCGAGGCCGGATCCGTCGCCGACATCCAAACCACCGCGCCATCGGGTAGGCCGCTTTCCAGCATACGCAGCGCGTTGGGCGCGAGGAATTGCAACCCGGGGATGCCCTCGAAGAAATGGCCGGAAAGCACTTCGCCCGAGAGTTCCAGCAGGCGCAGGGATCGGAAGACGGCGGCCCATTGCAGGGCCGGGGCTTCGTGGTTAAGGAGCTCGCGGAACAGCACGCCATAGCGCCTGAGTAATTGCCGCACGCGGTCCTGGGCGAGATCCTCCAGCTCCAGGGCATCGGTATCCGCTTCCCCCGTGGGCAAGATTGACCAGGCCCCTGCCATGGGCCGCGCCGCCTTCCAACGTTGGAATCCCTGCCGTCGCGAACCCATACGCTCGCGATCCCCGCGGCCCGCATTCGCATCCGGCGCGGCCGCCGGTCGGAAACCGGTTTCGATGCCTTTGCGCAAGGCGGCGAAGGTATCGTTGGTAATCCGTCCGCGCCAGGCTAGCTCCCACAACGCCGCCGTGAGGCGGTCCGAAGGCAGCGGGCAGCGGGCTGCCAGCGCCTGGAAATCCACCCGTCCCGGAGCCGCGGCCGCCAGCAGGTTCAGGACCAGAGCGGCCTCATGCCCCAAGGCGGGTTGCGTGCCCGCATTCGCATCCGTTTTCAAATCTGCTTTCGCATCCGCTCCCTCATTAAGGAAAGGGAACAGTTCCAAATCCTCAGGGAAGGCGAAGGCGATGCGCTCATCGCCGCGTCCGCACCAGAGCAGGCCCGTGTCGCGCATGGCTTCGTCGAGACGGGAAGGAAGGTATTGCGCCACCCGGGCGGGCAGGATATCGGTTTCCCATGCGGCGGCCGCGGCGGGATACCCGAAGAGTTTCTCCAGGGCGGCCTGCAAGCCTTCGGCATCCCGCGCAGGGTTGGCGAGTCCTTGCCAGGCGGCCAGGAATTGCGGCAGGCGCTCGGCGGCCAAAGCGCGGAACTCCGGCCGGGCCCTGCGGCGCATGATACGCAACAGGGTTTCCAGGTTGGCGGCATCGCAGATTTCCGGGCCCGTGGCGTCTTCGCTCAGGACATCGGCCACCAAACGATCCCCCTCGCCCAATTCGGAGAGGGCTTCTTCCACGCGGGGGAAGGCCCTTCCGAACAGGCGACGGGGAAACTCCCCGGTTACGGGACCGTAGGCCCGGAGCCATTGGGATATCAGCGGCGCGAGCGGCGGTTCGCTTTCGGGATCGGCAGGCGACGGAGCAGCGGAGAAGCGCGCGAGGTGGGCCAGGACAGCTTCGGAAGCGGGCCGGTCATCCGGGGTCGCCGCGTCCGCGGCCCGGGCAGACAGGGAGACAAGGGTCTCCAGGGGCAGCGCGGAGGTCAGTACGACGTCGTCGCGAACCGTTCCCAAAGCGGTAAGCAGGCGCGGCAAGGTTTCCACGGCGATGACCGCGGCGAGTTGGGCCCCCGGCAACCGGACGCTTACCAGGCGCGCCTCCGCGTGGGAGCGGAATTCAACGGCGGCATCCGGAGGGATTTCCATCCGCCCCAGCAGCTCCCGGCATTCTTCCCGAGGGAGCAACACGCGTTCCTTGACCCATTCCACCAACTCGTTGGCCCCCTGGGGCGCATAGCCAGGGGCCAGGCGCAGGGATTTGGCTTCGAATTCGCGGATGACGGCGCGCGGGATGCGCGGCCGCAGGGGCGCGCTGAAGGCGATCTCGCGCAACAGATCCGCGTTGGCGCCCGGGCCCGCAGCCGGCCGATCGCCTTCGTACATCCACTTGTTGGTCTTCTTCCACATCAGGTGATCGGCGAAGGGCGATGGTTCGCTGCTGCGGGCCTGGCTGACGCGGATGGTACCCGCGTGGACTTCGGCCAGCATGGCCTTGAGATTGGGCAGATCGAATTCATCGCGCAGGCATTCGCGCCAGGTTTCCAGGGCCACGGGAAAGTCCGGGAAGGCCGAGACGGCCTGCAGCAGGTTGCGCGAGCGCAGGCGGTTGAGCCAGAGGGGCACGCGGGCGCGCGGCGTGGAGCGCGGCAGCAAAAGCGCGCGGGCGGCATTCTCGCGGAAATGCGCCGCGAAGTAGCCGGTATGCTCCAGGCGCTTACGCAGCAGTCCCTCGAGGTTGTCGGGATGGACAAGTTCCAGCAGGGCGGAGGGCTCCATGTCCGGGGGCAGCCGCACCAGCAGGCAATCGTCGGAAGTGATGATTTCCAATGGACGCCCCCGCGAGGCCTCGAAAGCTTGCGCCATCGCATACGCCCACGGGCGTAACAAACGTCCGCCCCAAATCGCATGCACGATAATCTGGACGCCCTCGCCGGCCTCTTCGCCGCCTTCGGATTCGCCAGCCTCTTCCAGCAGCAGATGATGGCGATGCGGAAGCGGAGCGTTCGTCGCCGCCCGCTGCCGACGGAGGAATTCCACCAAGGCTTCGGCGCCGTCAGTTTCGAGTCCATGATCGGTTATCAAGGAAGCGGCGAAGGCCGGATCATCCAGATCGCGTTCGGCCCTTTCCAGCAGACTTCCCAACCGATCGGAAAAATGGAACCCGCGATCCCGCTCGTCGGCGCGCCAGAACGGGGCCATCTGGGCGGGTCGATCCGCGGGCACCACTTCCATCTCGTTGGCGGTGATGCGGGTGATGCGCCAGCTCTGGCTCCCCAAATGGAACAATTCGCCTTCGCGCCTCTCCCAGACGAATTCCTCGTCCAACTCCCCGATCTTGGCCCGCGAGTTCGCGTGCCGCAAGGCATACAGGCCGCGGTCGGGAATGGTGCCTCCGGAAAGACCCACCAGCATTACCGCGCCTTTGGCCGCGGTCACGCGTCCATCCACGGCATCTATGAACACGCGCGGTCGCAACTCACGCACCCGCGAGGCCTCAAAGCGTCCGGCCAGCATCTCCAGCACCACGTCGAATTGCCCGCGGGAAAGGTGCCGATAAGGATGGCTGGTACGGATGAAGGCGAACATGCGGTCGGCGGTCCAGGCTTCGGAAGCCGCCAGCGAGACCAGGATCTGGGCCAATAGATCCAAGGGTCCCTCGATGACGCGGGTCTCTTCCAGATCGCCCGCGAGCACGCAGCCCACGGCGGTGGCGGCGTCGAGCAGATCCTTGCCATGGGAAGCGAACAGCAGGGCCCGGCTGGTTTGCCCCACGCCGTGGCCCGCGCGGCCGATTTTCTGCAAGGCCGATGCGATCGAGAACGGGGTCTGCACCAGGATCACCTGGTCCAGCGCGCCTATGTCGATGCCGAGCTCGAGGGAATTGGTGGCCACGATGGCGGGCAATTGGCCCGCCTTCATGCGCTCTTCCACCAGGCTCCGGATTTCCCGGGAGAGCGACCCATGATGCGCATAGGCGACCGGCTTATCCGATCCTTCGTTGAGCAGCCGCGCCATGCGCTCGGACATGCGCCGGTTATTGGCGAAGACCAGGGTGGAGCGCGCCCCCTGCAGGCGATCGCGGATCTCCTTCGCCATCGCGGTCCATACATCATTGTCACCGGGAATCCTGCCGGGAGCCGCGCCTTCCCGCTCCGGCGGCGGCGTTCCGAACGCGCCTGACTCGGCGCGCGAGGGATAGCGTACGCGTACATGGTAAAGTTTGGGCGCGCGGGAAACCGCGATGGAAACCGGACGCGGCACGTAGCCGGTTTCACCGAGGATATATCCGCCGATCCAGGCCGCTACGGTTTCCAAGGGCCGCACGGTCGCCGACAAAGCGATGCGCTGGAACTCACCCGCCAACGGCACCATGCGATCGATGCCCGTGATCAAATGGGTGCCGCGCTTGCTGCCGGCCACCGCGTGCACTTCGTCCAGGATCACGGTTTCCACCGTACGCAGTGAAGCCCTTCCGGCATCGGTCAGCAGCATCAGGTTAAGGCTTTCGGGAGTCGTGATGAGGATCTCGGGGGGATTGCGAAGCATGCGACGCCGTTCCGAGGCTGGCGTATCGCCGCTGCGGACCAGTACGCGTACTTCGGGAAAGGCTGAACCGGCCGCAGCGAACTCCGCGCGCAGGGCTTCCAGAGGAGCCATTAGATTGCGTTGGATATCGTTGTTGAGGGCCTTCAGGGGGGAAACGTACAGGATACGGGTGCCCGAGCCGGCGGAAGCGGCATCGGTCGCGAAACGGTTCAGGGCCCACAGGAATGCCGTCAGGGTTTTGCCGCTTCCGGTGGGTGCCGTCAAAAGCACATGCCGCCCCTCGGCAATCAGGGGCCAGGCGCACGCCTGGATATCGGTGGGAATCCCCGTTTTTCCGCGGAACCAGGCCGCAATCAAGGGGTGGAACAGGTCAAGCGGATCCGCAGGGGTGGTCATGGGAATTGTGTTGGGTGGACTTATGAGAAAGGTAGTTTAACGGGCATGGATGGATTCGTGCAGGCCGGGCCGGTGCTCGGGAACCCTTTCGCGGACGACCCGCTCTTGCAGGCCTACTTGCGGTGGCGTCTGCCTGCGGATCTCCAGGAAACCTTGGCGCCGGGGCTGCTCGCTTTCGGTCAAAGGATGGTGGACGAGGTCCAAGGCTTGGGCCGCCAAGCCGAATCCCATCCCCCCCGATTGGTTCCGTATTCGGCCTGGGGCGAGCGCATCGACCAGATCGAGATCAGCGGCGCGTGGAAACGTCTGCGGGATATCGCCGCCGCCGAAGGCTTGGTCTCCATCGGCTACCAGCGCGCCGAAGGCGCCTTCTCCCGTCTGCATCAATTCGCGCGCCTGTACCTGTTCCATCCTGACTCGGCATGGTTCACCTGCCCTTTGGCGATGACCGATGGGGCCGCCCGCGCCATCGAGGAATTCGGCGACGATCAATTGAAAGATCGCGCCCTGTCGCATCTGCTTTCGCGCAACCCTGAGCAGTTCTGGACCGCGGGCCAATGGATGACCGAGCGCAGCGGAGGCTCGGACGTCAGCCGCACCGGCACCACCGCGCGCAAGCAGGGCGGCACCTATCTGCTCACCGGCAGCAAATGGTTCACCTCGGCCACCGACTCGCCCGTGGCCCTGACCCTGGCGCGCATCGAAGGGGCGGCCCCCGGCAGCGCGGGCTTGAGCCTTTTCTACGTGGAACTTTTCGACGAGACCGGACGGTTGCGCAACATCCGCATCGAAAGGCTTAAGGACAAGTTGGGCTCGCGCGCCATGCCCCCGGCAGAGCTGATATTGGAAGGCACGCCCGCCACCCTGGTGGGGGACAAATCGCATGGAGTGCGCAAGATGGCCTCCCTGTTCAATCTCACGCGCCTGCACAATTCCGTGGCCGCGGCCTCGTCCATGCGGCGCGCGCTTTCCCTGGCCAAGGATTACGCGGCCCGCCGCCAGGCCTTCGGCCGACCGCTTATCGAATTGCCGGCCCATGCGGAAACCTTGGCGTGCATGCAGGTGGAGTGGGAGGGGAATTTCCATTTCGCTTTCCACCTCGCGCTCTTGCTGGGCCGCCAGGAAGCCGGCGAAGCCGCCGAAGGCGAGGCCGCGCTGCTGCGGCTGCTCACCCCGGTGGCCAAGCTGTATTCCGCCAAGCAGGCCGTTGCCGGCGTGGCCGAGGCCATGGAATCGTTCGGCGGGGCGGGTTACGTGGAAGATACGGGCATCCCCGCCTTGATGCGGGATACCTTGGTGCTGCCCATCTGGGAAGGGACCACCAACGTGCTGGCCTTGGATGTGCTCAGGGCCATGGAGCGCGATGGTGCCTTCGAACCTTTCGTCGAGGACGTATCCTTGCGTCTGCGCCGGGTCAAGGCCGAACCCCTGTTGGAAAGCGCCCGCCGCGTGCGCCGTGCCCTGGAAGCCTTGCAGGAGGGGCGCAAACGCATGGACGGCTCGGAACCCGAATACGCCGAAGCCATGGCACGCTCCTTCGCCTACGGTCTCGCCCGCGTGTATACCGGTTCCCTGCTGCTTGAATTCGCTTCGTGGCTTGCCGCCGATGGGGCGCACGGCACCGACCCTCGCCATCTGCGCGCCGGATCGGTGGCCAACCGCTGGTGCCGGGAAAACCTGTTCACCCTCCCCGAAGCCGACCTCGCGCATCGGAAGGCATCGGCCGCCATCCTGCGGGAAAAACCATAAGACCGAACCCTGTCTTTTCTCTGTTCGTCGGGCGTAGGGCGTAGGGCGTTAAGAATAATGCGCGCATTTTCTTAACGCCCTACGCCCAGGGGCGCTTCCTCCCGTACGCCCGACGCCCGACGATATCCCGCCGCAACCCCGCACGATTTCCCAACTCACCGCCCTCCACTCAGACCCCTCTTCCTATCTTAAACCCATGTCCGACTGGGTCGCCTGCCCGCATTGCGGGGAACGCATCAACCGCAACGCCAAGTCCTGCCGCCATTGCGGTTCGGACGATCGCACCGGCTGGTCCAATGACACCTACATGGACGGCATCGATTTGCCCGAAGAGGGCGATTACGAGGCGGGATTGGAGCGGGAAGGCTTCCGCAAACCGAAGGCGGGACCGAACCGGTGGGTGACGGGCGCCGTCTCCACCGTGCTCATCCTGTTGTTCCTGGGCTGGCTGGTAAGGAGCCTGTTCTAGGGTTCTGCTTCATCCCTTGGATTTGAGGCGGCCGATCCGTTCCTCGAGCAACGTTTGGAATTTTTTCCGAACCGGTGCGGGCAGAAAGCTTTTCCCCAAATCCGCATCCCAGGTTTTTCGCATTCCCATGAGACGGGTATAGGAATTCTCCCGGGCCTTATCCGGTAAGCGCAAGGATGCCGCGAGGGCATCGAAATCCTTTCTACGCAGGTTTTTCTTCTTTCCATTCAAGGTCAGGGCGGTCTCTTCCTCGTCTTTCGGGATGACGAGTTTGGTCGCGAGCAGATCATAAGCGGGAGCCAGTTGTGTTTCGCCGCCCTCCGGGCGCCAGAGGGAAAAATTCTTGAGGTGCATGTCGGCATTGCCCGTCATGAAACAGAATAGCGCCAGATCGAAAAAGAGAATCGCGTCCAAACCCGGTTGGCTGGAAAAGGATCGGATCGTTCTACCGGTCGCTTCCAGCGATCCCTTATACTTGTCTTCCGTAAGCCGCCCCGAGGCCTGGCACAAATCCTCCATTGCCAGCTTGCCCGTTTTCGTTCGATCGATCCGCCGCGTAATGTACGCCAGTTCCCCCGAGGCAAGCCGTATCAGGCAGTGGGGAACGACCGGCAATCCCGCCGCGGCGGCCAAATGCATGGTCGCGTCCTCAAGTTCGGGAAGCCGGGGGTATTTCCGCGATGGCGGCTTGAGGATGAATCGGCCCCACAGGCCGACCAAAGTAAGTCGTCCGGCCTTTCCTTCACCCGGCGACTTCTCCAAATCCAGGGAAATCTTGGACTGCACTCCCGGAACCGTGGAATGGGACCGGAGTACGGAGGTAGCCAGCTTCTCCATGTCGTCAAGCTTATACTCGATCGTTGGAGCATGCCGGTGGCCGAAGAATTTGGCGCTGCAGCTCTCGTGGAAGGCCCCTTCCCCGGTCCAGGATTCGCGGCAGTAAAGGCAACGTCCGGCCGTGCGACCCATTACTTCTTATCGCCTTTGATGCTTACGTTGCCGATGCAATCCTCGCAGCATGCGAGCAATAAACCCATCCGATCCCGTGTATTCAACTTCCATGTCTTTTCAGCGATATCCAAAAGCCACCCTTCGGGGATCAGGCCATCGAAGAATGGGAATAGGACTTTCGATTCATAGGGATCGCCACGCAAGGGAAAGGTGAGACTGACGGCCTGCGCATCCTCCCCGGCCAGGTATGCTTTAGCATACGCAAAGAGGTAACCATTCTCCGTTTCGGAGATACGCCCGGCCGGAATTCCGTCGACGAGTACTTCGCCGCTACGATATGCCATGGGTTATCCCGCTTCCGCGTCGGTTTCCAAACGTTGTGGGCCAAGTTCCTGTCCGAACATCGCGAGCACCTGGTTTACCTTATCCATCCGTAAGGTTTGCTTGCCTTGTTCCAGATCACGGATGAACCGCAACCCGACTCCGGCCTTTAGCGCGAGATCGGCCTGGGTCAAATTCGCGCGTTCGCGGCGTGCTTTTACGTATCTGGAGAGGGCGGTAGGCATGGTATACCCGATCGGATATAATTTCCTATAAAATACCATTTCTTATACCCGAAAGGGTATAAGAATGAAAAAAGGATTGAATTTATACCTGATCGGGTATAGTTCAAGAAAAATGCGGGAATTGACCTGAAGCCGGCTTCAGCGCACCGTCGACGCGGTGTCCCCGGTCGGCTTCTGCGCGGCTCCGGCCCCGGGCTTCGGGATTTCCGAAGCGGGACGCGGCAGGCGTTGGCCATAGGTGGCCCAGCGCCCCATGCGGATCTCGATAGGATCGCTGCATTCCCCATTCAGGCAAATCTCGTAGGCACCCGGGTCGAGCACGGTGCGGAAATTGCCCTGGGCATCCAACGGCTGTTCCACCAGCTTGCGCGTATCCAGGTTGCGGATGCCGAGGGTTCCCTGGTATGGCTCTTCGATGACGCGCTGGTTGCCGTGGCGGCAGGAATCCTTTTCCGCCTGGGTCACCTTGGGGCCGCAATCTTCCTGCGCGGCGGGCGGACCATAGGTGGTAAAGGCGCCCGTGATGCCCTGCTCGGGTTTCTTCATGGTCATGGAACCCATGCAACCCGCCAGCAGGGCTGATAGGGCCAATAAGGCCAACAGGTAACGGCGGAATGACGTCATCCAAAATCCTCCCGGCGCCCCACGCGCGCGAATTTTAGTGCCCTTGTAAGGGGAACAGAAACGGAACGGAGATGAACTTCGGACGGGAGTCCGGGAAGGAACGCAGGCGCCAGTCCAGCACCTTGCGCAATAGCTCTTGATCGAACGCGTCCACGCCCGTGGTGCTGCTTACGATGGATCCTTCCAGGATGCGGCCGCCCGGATCGACGGTCAGGCCGATGACGACTTCGCCGGAAAGTCCCGGGAAGCCCAGGGCGTAGCGGTTGTAAAGCTCCAGCAGATTGTCCTTGTCGATGTTGCTGGCGGCCTGCACCGAGGCGCGCAGGATGATTTCGCCAAGGTTGGAGGCCTTGGCGCGCGGTTTGGCATAGGCGGGGATTTCGCCGTCATCGTCGGCGGCAGCGGCTACGGCGGCGGGCGCGGGCTTCTTTACCTTGGCGGCCCGCACCGGCTCGGGCTTGGGTGCGCGCGGCGTCGGCGTCTTAACGGCGGCGGGCGTGGGCGGCTTGGGGGCGGGGCGGACGGCCTGGGTAGCCGCCAGGTTACGGAGTTCCGCCGCCGTCGGCTGGTTTCCCGGGGGAATCTCCGCGTAGTTGGCGGGACGGCCGGTGGTTGGGGCGGGCTGATTTGCCGGCGGGATTTCGCGGGATGGCGAGGGCGCGACGGCGGCAGCCTTAGGCTGTACGAGCTGTGCGGGCTGCGCAACCGGAGCAGGGGAGGGAGCGGCGGGAGGCTGCGGATTCTGCACGGCCGGAACCACGGCGGCGATTTTGGGCTTGAGGAAAGGGATGCGATTCTCGAGGCCGTCGAAAAGCCCTGCCTGGGTGGCGGCGAACAGCCCCAGGCCCAGGACCAGGATGGCAATCACGACCACGGCCGCGACGGCGAAATTCAAGGCGGAACGATCATCCCCTTCGCCCATGGGGGCGGCCACCATCAGGGTGTTGTCGCTGCCGCCGGCGACCTTGCGCAGCTTGGCTACCTTGCGGGTGAGCGCCTCTTCGCGGGTCATGGGGGTGAATGCGGTCAGGTTCTGCTTGGCCTGGGCGGCGACGGCGCGGGCGGCCAGCACCTGTTCCGCCTGGGCCTTCTGCTCTTCGGCGTGCCGGGTCGCGGCCTGCTGCACGGCAGCCACCTGGGCCGCCTGCTGCGCGGCCTGCTTGGCCAGGGCTTGTTCCCGCATCGTCGGTTGCGCGGGCGCGTCCAAAGTCAGGAATTGCTCCGTGGGCACCGAGATGGTGGCCATGGGATCGAGCGGAGGCGCCGGCTTCGGGGGAACCGGTTTCGCACCGTCCGCCTGGGTGGCCTCGCCATCGCTATAAATGGTCTTCTGCATCTCCGCCAAGCGGTAGAGGCTGGGGGAGCTTTCCTTGCGGATGCGGATGCGGCCCGATGGGCCGGTGAGATCGGCGTCGGCTTTGAGCAAACGGGCGCGGGCATTGGCCATCCACTGTTCCAGGCGTTCACGCTGGGACGCCTCTTCCTTTTCGGTCTCGGCCTTCTTGAGCTTGTCCTCGGCAGCCTCGGCGTCCATCTTGGCGCGGATGCGGGCGAAATCGTCTTGCAGCGCGTCGGTGCCGCCGAAGAGGGTGGCGCCGGGAGGCGGCATGGAAGGCGCACCGCGGGCGGGCATCTCAAGGGTGCCTTCCGACTGGGAAGTGGGCAATCTGCCCTGGGTCATCTCGATGGTGCGATCGGCGGGGGCTTCTTCCGTCCCATCCGCTTCGCGGGCGAGGGCTTCGGATTCTTCGCGGGGGAGGATTTCCGAAGCGGCGCCGGGACGCGATTCGAGGAAGGGGGCATGGGCGGGGAATTCCGGATCGATAAGATCCATGGGAACGGGACGGTCGAGGTTGTCCCAGTCCAGGTTCTCCTCCGCGGGTTTGCCGAAGCGCGTATCTCCCATGGCTCCCTCAGATCTCCGTGGTCGCCGCGAGGATTTGCTCGATGGTGGTATCGCCCTTGATCACCAGTTCGATGCCGGCCTGGCGCAAGGTCTTCATGCCTTCCTTCTCGGCGCAGTCCTGGATTTCCATGGTGGAGGCGTTCTTGAGGATAAGCTTCTTGATCTCGCGCGAAGCGTTCAGCATCTCGAAGATGCCGATACGGCCCGAGTAGCCCACGCCGTTGCAGGTCACGCAGCCTTCGCCCATGTGGAACTTGATATCCGGGCCCATGGATTGCAGGCCGAGCTGATCGATCATCTCCTGGGGCGGCGTATATGACACTTTGCAGCGCGGGCAGATTTTGCGGACCAGGCGCTGGGCGATGACCAGGTTGAGCGAGGATGCCAGCAACAGGGGCGGGATGCCGATATCGACGAAGCGGGCGATGGCGCTGGAAGCGTCGTTGGTGTGCAGCGATGAGAACACCATGTGGCCGGTGAGGGCCATCTTGACGGCGATGTCGGCCGTTTCGTTATCGCGGATTTCGCCGATGAGGATGGTATCCGGATCCTGGCGCAGGATGGAGCGCAGGGCGTTCGCGAAGGTCATGCCGATGGCCGCGTTCACGGGCACCTGGGTCACGCCTTCCATGTGGTACTCGACGGGATCCTCGACGGTGATGATGTTCGAAGTCACGTCTTTTATTTGCTGCAGCGCTGAGTACAATGTGGTGGATTTGCCCGAGCCGGTGGGGCCGGTCACCACGCACATGCCGTGGGGCTTGCCGATGTTTTCCTTGAAGATGGCCAGCTCATGCTCGGTGAAGCCCAGGCTGAACATGGACTTCTCGTAGGCTTCCTTGTCCAGGATACGCAGCACGCATTTCTCGCCGAAGATGGTCGGCAGTATCGAGACGCGTACGTCCACTTCCTTGAGGCCGATCTTGACCACCATGCGCCCGTCCTGGGGCAGGCGGCGCTCGGCGATGTTAAGGTCGGAAAGGATCTTGATACGGGTGATGATGGCCTGATGGGAATGGCGCGGCGGCGACATCACGCGGCGCAGCTCGCCGTCGATACGGTAGCGCACCGACAATTCCTTTTCCATGGGCTCGATATGGATATCGCTGGCGCGGTCGCGCACCGCGTTGGCGATGAGCATGTTCACCAGCTTGATGATGCCGAGCTCGGCCCCCGCGCTGGCGGCCTCCTCGACGCCCATCTCCTCTTCGACCTTCTTGATGTACTGCACCTCGGTCGCGAGGTCGGCCATCAGATCGGAAGCGCTGCGGTGCGAAGCGATGTCGCGGTAATACCGCTCGATGGAAACGGTGATGTCTTCCAGCGTGCCCAGGATGGGATTGATACGCAGGTCGGTCTGGTCGCGCAGATTGTCGAGCAGCCGCAGGTTGGAGGTATCCAACATGGCCACGATCAACTCGTCTTCGTTCTTCTCCAGGGCGATGCAATGGTATTCGCGAGCCACCCGTTCCGGGATCAGCGCCACCACGTTGAGATCGGCGGAGGCGAATTGCTTCGGGGTCGCCACGGGCACGCCCAACTGGCTGGCCAGGAAGTGGGTCTTCTGGAATTCGTCGATGAAGCCCAAGGAGACCAGCGCATCGCCCAAGCGCAGGTTGGTGGTCTCCTTCTGGAAATCCAGTGCCTTCTTGAGCTGCACCGAGGAAATGATGCCGTTCTCGACCAGAATGGCGCCCAAGGCCTGGGCCTTCTTGGAGAAGTCCAGCCGTTGGGACTTCTTCTTATACTCGATGCGCAGGCTGGCGACGTAGGTTTTAAGGATCTTGCCCAGTTCCTGGGGCGGCAGGGGCAGGTAGAGGATATCGTCGGCCGCAAGCTCGGCCTTGGCCTCGGCCACCTGGTTCATGCCGCCTTCGTTGACGACGGCCAATAGGCAGGGGACCTTGGCGATGAGCTTCAGGGTCGCGACATCATGGATGAAGTTTTCCAGGGAGTCGCCGGGGCTGAAAACCGCCAGCGCCATCTCGCATTGCAGCTTGTCGGCATGTCCGAAATTGCCGGCGAACAATTGCAGGAATTGGCCCACGTCCGCGCTTTTCAACAGCTGCGCGAATTGTTGCAACGACTCTTTTCGGTACGCGAGCAACGTGGTCTTCAATGGAGACTGGTTTTCCAAGACAGATCCTGCTTCAGGTGCGGTGTGGGTCAAGGTCGGCGTCATAACACTATTGTCGTTGGCGACCCGTGGATCCGGCCCGCCGGGAGGAAAGCCTAAACATAGAACAATCCCCCAGGGCTTCCCAAACGCTCTTTGGGCAGGTAAAGAACATGCTGCCTTTTGTGTTTTCTCAAATGCGTTTCACGTATTCGGGCTATGGACACGCCTTATCCTCGCAGGGTAACTACAGGGATAAATATTCGTCGGATCGGCCCAAGCCAAGGAAATCCGCCCCGTGTAGTGACGCGATTTTGGAGGTTTGGGTTTTGCGCGAATTTCACGAAGCAGAATATACCATGCGAAGCGGGGTATTTTCCGTATATTTATCCAAAATCAACATGGTCGACCTTTTCCAGTATACGGACTACCGCAAGTACCTCCGTGATTATTACGAAGCAAGACGGGCGGCGCTGAAAGCGTTCACCCATCGCTATATCTCGCAGGCCATCGGGTTCAAGTCCACAGGGACCTTCGCCCAGATCCTGCAAGGCAAAACCAACATGTCGCCGCATACCGTGGCGTCCTTCGTCCGCTTCTTGGCGCTTAAGAAGGATGAAGCGGACTATTTCGAATTGTTGGTGCTGTTCAGCCAGAGCAAAGGGCACACGGAAAAGAAGCGCTACTTCGAACGCATCATCGCGTTCCCCAAGTCGAACCTGAAGCAGGTGGACTCGACGCAATACGCGTTCTACGAGAAGTGGTACTACAGCGTCATCCGCGAAGTGCTGGCGTTCCATCCCTTCAAGGACGATTACCGCGAACTCTCGCGCATGCTGGAGCCGGCCATCTCCACCGCCGAGGCGCAAAAGGCCATCAAGCTCCTGGAGGAACTGGGCCTTATCCGCCGCAACGAGACGGGCGCCTACGAGAAATCCGATCCGGTCATCACTTCGGGCTACGATACCCGTTCGCTGGCCGTGAACCAGTTCATCATCGAGACCCTGGACTTGGCAAAAGTGGCCTTGGACAAGCTTCCCCGCGACGAGCGCAGCCTCTCGGCGCTTACGTTGAGTCTGCCCGAGGACGGCTATGCCATGGTAGAGGAGAAGATCAAGAATTTCCGCCGCGAGCTGCTTGAGCTGGCGCGCAATTGCCCGGACCCGAAGCGCGTCATCCAAGTCAACTTCCAGATTTTTCCCGTCTCCAAGAAACCCGAAGAGGGAGGCGCCCATGCGTGACGTGCTCTCCATGTTCCGCGCTCTCGCCGTCGGCCTCGCCCTTGCCTGCCTTTGGCATTGCTCCAACCGTCCCACCGAGGTGGCCGGCGGCGGGGGCGGCTCCGAAGCCGTGGCCCTGGTGGGTACCGTGACCAATCCCGATGGCAGCGCCGCCGCCAACGCTTTGGTGCGTCTGCGCCCCAAGCATTTCCTCTCGGATACCGCCGCCATCGGGGGCGGCTCGGAAACCGCGGGGATGACCGCGAGCATACGCAACGTGCGCACCGACGCGGCCGGCGCCTTCCGCATGGATTCGGTGAAGCGCGGGGAATACTTCGTGGAAATCAGCGATAGCGCGGGCCGCGGAGTGCTGCTGCCCGCCGTGATCGCCGGGGACAAGGACCAGGTGGGTCTGGCCAAGGCATCGCTTAAGCCCACCGGCTCCGTAACGGGCGCCATCGTGCCCCCGGAAGGTTTCGCCGGACGTACCTGGGTCCAGGTTTACGGCCTGGAGCGCCAGGTCAAGGCCGATTCGGCGACGGGAAGCTTCCGCGTGGATGGGATGCCCGGGGGAACCTACACGTTACGAGCGGTATACAGCGCCCCCGCCGTGGACGCGCGCGAGATCGACAGCGTCTCCGCCGTGCCGGATTCCATCACCGACATCGGCGCTTTACGCTTGGCTTCCTTCGAGAACGAGAACTACGCAGCCTGGCCCGGATCCAAACGCCTATACCTCAACACCACCGCCGCGGGCGCCAACGTGCCCGGAAGCGTGGACGATTTCCCCGTACTGGTGCGACTGGACGCGTCCAACTTCAACTTCGCGGAAAGCAACGGGAACGACATCCGCTTCTCGGACGCGCAGGGGAAACGCCTACGCTACGAAATCGAGCGCTGGGATTCGGAGGCGGGGCGGGCGGAGATTTGGGTGCGCGTCGATCGCGTGCAAGGCAATGCCAACGCGCAATTCCTGACCTTGCATTGGGGCGTGCCCAAGGCCGAAAGCTTCTCCGACGGCCGTCAGGTATTCAACGCGGGCACCGGCTTCGCGGGCGTTTGGCATCTGGGCGAGTATGCCGCCGATACCACCACCTCGGATCTCTACCAAGATGCGGTGGGCTATGATCCCGCTTCGGACCGCACGGCCTCGGCGGATCGGGGGGGAGTGGCGGGCCATGGAGCCGGCTTCGGCGGAACCGATTATATCGCAGCCCCGGTGGCCGATCCCTTGCTGCAGCCCAATGCCCTGATTACCGTTTCGGCCTGGATGCGCGGCACGCGCTCGGGCTTACTGGGCGGCACCTTGGCCACCATGGGAGATAGCTACAACCTGCGCGTGAATCCGAACGGCACCGGCCGATTCTCCATCTTCAATGGCGATGCGCCGCTGGGCGTGGAATCGGCCAAGGGGGCCATGAGCCTTTTGGACTCGGCCTGGCATCATCTGGCCGGCGTCTATGACGGTTCCACCTTAAGCCTTTACATCGACGGCAAGCCGGCGGGCAAAGCCTCCGCCAAGGGCGCCATCGACTACCGCTATTCGCCCGCCTTCGTGATGGGCAAGCACGGCAATCGCAAAACCGGTTACGAATTCCTGGGCAGCCTCGACGAGGTCGAGGTCTCTGGCGAAGTCGCGCGTTCGGCCGACTGGATCAAGCTCGCGTACGAGAATCAGCGCGAGGGAGCGAAGCTGGTGGAGTTCCGGCCTTAGAGTAGCGTCGAGGCCGGAAGCCTTCCGCAACGGCGCGTGGTGGCGCCGTGGTATCGGATGCATTCCTGTTGTGTGTGGGGGGAACATGAAAGGAAACAATCGCATGCGTATGCCCATCATTCCACTCGTCCTCGCCCTGACGGCCGTTACGTGGGCCGCCCGCCCCCATGACCCCTTCGTCGAAAAGGTGATCACCCCCGATCGCTCGCGCCAGCTCAAGGTGGCGTTGGATGCCAAGCTTTGGGTCCTTTACGATTTGCCCCAGGGCCAGCTATACCAGGCCTGGGCCGGCGGAACCCAGGGCGGCACCCTGGAAATGGCCGACTTCGGCTGGTTCGATCAAAGCGCGCATTTCCCGCATTGGTTCACGGCGGCGGGTACGCAATACTTCAAGGAAGACGTGGGGGAATATTTCGCGAGCTGGACCAAGCCCGCCGATATCGACACCTATTACACGAAGTGGAAAAAGCAACCGCGCGGTTACAAGGCGTGGACCGTGGCCAAAGGCGCCGCAGCCGTGGACGCGAAGCCGGTTTACCTGGGCTACGCCTTGAAAGGCGATGCCTTGCGGCTGGATTTCTCCCTCGTGCTGCCGGACGGAGGTAACATAAGCGTTACGGAAACGCCCGAGTACTCGGCCGCCGGCGGCAAGGTCAACCTGGTGCGCAAGCTATCCCTGGCCGGCATCCCTTCCGGCCATAGCGTAAGCCTCAAATTGCCGGCGGGCGGGAACTGGACCGTCTTGGGAAAAGGCGCCATCGCCGCATCGGTACTGACGCAAAGCGCGGACGGCGAATCCACCCTCACCGGTACCTGGTAAGGGGATGCGCATGAATATCCGGACTCTAACCATACCCGCCGCCTTGTCGCTGGCCTGCGCCGCGTTCGCCGACCGTGCCGGCGACCGTAAACCCGTCACCGCCATCCATCCCGGCTATACCCTCGAGAACATCCGCCCCGCGGCCATGGACTTCCCCATCGGCGGCATGGATTTCCTTTCCGATGGAACCCTCGCGGTCACCAGCTGGCGCGACCCGTATGGGGTCTACCTGTTGAAGCGTGCCACCGGCCCCAAGGCCGGCATCACGGTGGCGCCCTTCGCCAATGGGCTTACCGAAAGCCTGGGCCTCAAGGTGGTCCACGATACCGTCTTCGTGCTGCAGAAGGATGAACTGACCGCGCTCATCGATGGAGACGGCGACGGCGTGGCCGATCAATACCGCGCCGTGGCTTACGATTGGACCAAGTCCACCATGGAAAAGGAGTACGCCACCGGGCTGGCGTACGACGGCAAGTACTTCTACGGAGCCTTCGGGGATCCCACCGTGGAGAGCGGCACGGCCGTGAACCCGGCGCCCGCGGGCCGCCAGAACGGCGTACTGCGCATGGGCCGCGACGGCAAGGTCGAACCCTGGAGCGGCGGCATGCGCGTTCCCGGCGGCATCGAGTTCGCGTTGGGCGACGTCTGGGTCACCGAGAACCAGGGCGGCTACCGGCCTTCCAACTATCTCATCGACATACGCCAGGGGCGTTGGTACAACCGTCCCATCAACCCGCCTTCGGTGTTCCAGACCATCGCCTATCGCAACTTTCCGGACGACGGCCCGCATAAACCCGTGGGCGCCCCCTTCACCGTTGATCTGCCTTTCATGGATGCGGGCGGACGCTCGCCCGGCAATCCCGTGTTCCTGAAGGACGGCCCCTTCAAAGGCCAGATGTTCGTGCCCGACGCCGATGGTTCGGCCGGAGGCATCTGCCGCGTTTTCCTGGAGCAGATCAAGGGCGAATGGCAGGGCGCAGTCTTCCATTTCAGCCGCGGCTTCGAAAGCAAAACCGTCTACCGCCTGGTACAGGGCCCGGACGGGGCCTTCTACGCGGGCGCCAACGGCTCGGACAATGCGGGCTGGGGACGCAAGACGCATATCGGCCTGGACCGGATGAAACCCAACGGCAACGTGGCCTTCGAGATGCTCGCGGTGCGCAGCAAAGGCGCAGGGGCTTTCGAAATCGAATTCACCAAGCCCCTGGCCGCATCCCTGGGCGCCGACGTGGCCGCGCATTTGGAAGTGGAGAAGTGGTGGGACCGCCCGCAGGAGGCCTATGGACAGGGGCGCAAGCAGGACACCACGTGGCTCAAGGTCACCGCAGCGGCCGTATCCGCGGATCGCAAAAAGGTCGCGGTTACTTTGACGGGATCGGAAGAGGGCTGGGAACATTATTTCCATTGGAAGGGCGATATTCTAGCCACCGACGTCGGGGAAAAACTGTGGGGAACGGAAGCCTGGTACATGCTGAACCAGAATGGGCCCGGCACGGATCCGGTGGTTTCTCTCGGCGCTGCGGATATAATCCGGCCCGCCGCGGGCGCGCTGCGCTGCCTCGCGACTGTATCAGGCTTGCGGGTGCTGGCGCCCCCGGAGGTAACCGGCGCGTTTATCGTGGAGATCCGCGACTCCCGCGGCCGCTTACGTGCCTCCGCCGCGAGCGCGGGTAACGGATTCGCGGATTTCGCCTCGGCGGATTTTCCGAAGGGAATGCTGTTGGTGCGGCTGCTCTCGGGAGGCCGGGCATGGTCGTCCTTGTTCGCACGCTGATCGTTCCGGGCTTGCTTTCCCTCTCCGCGTTCGCCGCAGTCTCGGGCTCAACGCTCGCGGTCGACGCAGTCTTGGCCTCCGGGGTCGCGGTCGGTCCCACCGCCGCAGATTCCGGATGGGTGTCGCTCTACAACGGCAAGGACTTTTCCGGTCTCAATTATTTCCTCTCGGCGAAGGGCTTCAGCGACGTCAAGGCCCAAACCAACTTCAAGACGGACAGCGGTTTCATCCATGCCGACGGTCCCTACTCGCTGCTGGTGACCGCCAAGGAATATTCCAGCTACCGCGCCCGCGTCGATTACCGCTTCGCCCCGGACGTCGGCGACAAGGCCAACGCGGGCATGATGATCCTTTTCGACACGGAAGCGGCCAAGACCCACACGGTAGGCCTGCGCCCGCGTTCCATCGAGATCAATTTCCGCCGCGACGGTAACTTCCCTGGTACCTTGTGGGCGGCGCAGGGTTATGGTCCGTATATCACCACCACGGTCAAGGCCGGTTCCCAGGATTTCCTGCCGCGACCGCAAGGTGGGGTGGGCTGGATTTGCGAGCCATGGGATCCCGAACGACGCGTGGTGCATAGCTCCCTGCCGGTAGGCGAAAACCCGCCCGGCCAATGGAACCGGCTGCAAGCGGAAGTCTACGGCGACAGCGCCGCTATCCGCCTCAACGGCAACCTGCGCACCTCGGGCTGGCATTTCCAGGTGCGCGGTTCGCCGGACGATTCCACCCCAGCCAAGCGCGTTGCGGTCGCGGCCGGGGGTTTGGCGATCCAGGCGGAGGGATTCGAGTTGTGGTATCGGGCTTGGGAGATCCAGGAGTTGGATCCGGTTACGCGCATCCCCCTCCATGCCCGCCGGGGCTGTACCGACCCGTTACGCGCCGGTTACGATGCGCGGGCGGTGGTGGAGGATGGTTCGTGCGCGGGGATAGGCGTGCGCGAGGTAACGCGGAAGGTACGGCAGCGGGGCGCGCCAAGCGGAACCGCAAGGGCGGTTTATGCGGCGCCCGGAGGCGGGGCGAGGGACGCCGGGGGGCGGGCGGTGATGCCTGTCGCAGCTTCGGAATAAGCGCCGACACTACCACATGGCCACCAAAACGTTGCAGGGCTGGGAAATCGGAAAACCGATTCCCGACCCCATTTACATCCTGGCAGAATTGATTCGCGATTTTCCGGGCGTGCGGAAAAGACTCCTGGCCGCCTGATCTTTCCCGCGAAATAGGTATAAATGCTTGAAAATAGCACTTAAATCGTCTATTATGTAGACACATTCCATATTAGCCGAAGTTATGTATCTAGCCAGAACACTTGAAGACACCCTGGAACGGATCGGGAAAAGTTTCCCGGTCTTGTTGGCGACCGGCCCGAGGCAGGTCGGGAAAACCACTTTCCTTCGACAGCAAGGACGCGAAAAGCGTAGCTATGTCACCCTGGACAATCCCGAAGACCGGAGCTTGGCCCAAAGCGATCCGTCGCTCTTCTTTCAAAGGTATCCCCGCCCTATCCTGATCGATGAAATCCAATACGCGCCGCAATTGCTCCCCTATATCAAAATGGAAGCCGATCAGAATCAAAAAGCCGGCGATTTCTGGCTTACCGGGTCGCAACAATTCCATTTGATGAAAGGCGTTTCGGAATCATTGGCGGGACGCGTGGGCATCGTCCGGATGCAGGGATTTTCGCGCAGGGAATTGGAAGGCCAACCGCGGGAAAGCCGGCCCTTTCTACCCGATCAGTCCGAAATCGATTCCCGCCTCAAGACAGGGGGAATTCTGGAAGCGCCAGGGCTCTACAAGGTGATATGGAAAGGGAGCTTTCCCAAAGCGGTGCTGGAAGGCGGAATTCGAAAAGAGGATTTCTTCGATTCGTATGTCGCGACCTATTTGCAGCGCGATGTCCGCGACCTGGCGCGGGTGGGGGATGAGTCGGCCTTCCTGCGGTTCATGCGTGCCGCCGCCGCTCGTACCGGGCAGTTGCTGAATGTCGCCGACCTGGCCAAGGATACGGCCGTCGATCCTCACACGGCGAAAAAATGGCTCTCTATCCTGGAAACCTCGGGGATTATTTTTCTCTTGGAGCCTTGGTTCACGAATCTGACCAAGCGATTCGTCAAAACGCCCAAGCTTTATTTCCTGGATACCGGGCTTTGCAGCTATCTCACCAAATGGTCCGATCCCGCTACTCTCGAGGCTGGGGCCATGGCCGGCTCGATCCTGGAAACGTGGATCCTCTCGGAGTTGCTCAAGGGCTATTGGCACAATGGCCGGCAAGCGCCGTTCTATTTCTACCGGGACAAGGATAAGAAGGAAATCGACCTGCTCATCGATCAAGACGGGATGCTATACCCTTTGGAGATCAAGAAGTCGGCGAACCCAAGTAAGGATGATATCCGACATTTCTCGGTTCTGGAAAAATTGGGCAAACCCATAGGTCCCGGCGGGTTGATCTGCCTTACCACGAAATCCAGGCCCCTATCGGCAGGAGTCATCACCATTCCGGTTTCTGCGATTTAGGGTAGCTACCGCTTTCGTGGCGGTTATTTCGTTGCAGCCGTATCCGCCTTCAACGTGCTGGCTTCGAATACGAGATCAGAAGACTTGCGGATGATCTTCGGCTTCACCTCGATGATGAGGTTGGTCTTGCGCTTGACGGCCAAGCGATGCGTGAACAGCCAGCCGATCAGGGGGATCTGACCCAGCACTGGCAGCTTGCGCAATTCTTCGGTTTCCTCTTCGGACAGCAAGCCCGCCAGGAAAACAGTCTGCCCATCGGCAACGCGCACCGTGGTCTTTGTGGTGCGGACCTTGACCAGGGGCAAGTCGGAGTTGGGGCCCTTGAAGCCGGTGATGGAGCTGACTTCGGGTTCCAGATTGAGGGTGATTTCGGCGTCCTCGTTGACGTGCGGCATCATACGGATTTTGACACCGACTTCTTCCTTTTGGATCTGCTGGTTCGCGCCGCCGCCCGTCGTGGCAGCGGAATTGTAGGACTGGACGACATAGGGGATCTTTTCGCCGATGAGCAGGCTTGCTTCGCGGTTGTTGGTCGTGGTCAGCTTGGAATTCATCAGTACCCGCGCATTGCCGTTCTGGATCAACATGTCCAATAGGATATTCATGTTGATCGGCCCTCGTATGCCGTTCTTGAGGAGGTACCCCTCGGTGGCAGCCACTTGGGGAAAGGCGATACTGGTGGAAATCGGGGAGAGGGCGCCCCAGTCGATTCCGTACCGGTCGTTATTGTCGATGGTGACCTCGATGAGCCGGACCTCGAGCAAGACCTGCGTATGGGGATGATCAATGGAACGCACGATGCGTTCGATTTCATTGATAACGCGCGGGCTGGCGTAGGCGATGAGGCGGTTGCCCCCGCGATCTACTTTCACGTTTTTGGCGAAATCGGAAAGCATGCCGGCGACCTCTTCGGCATCGGCATAGTTCAGGGCGATCACGTATCCCGATTGCCCGACTTCATCTTTCAATTTGCCTTGCTCGCCGATAAGCACCGAGTTGCCGATGATTTCGTAGGACAGTCCCGCAGCGCGCACGATGAGATCAATAGCTTCCGATACAGGAGTCTTATTGAGGATGATAGTGATCTTCGCCTTTTGCACGCCTTCACCGGCGACGAAGTTCATACTGGAGCGATCGGCCATGACCTTAAGGATCTCGGAGAGGTTAGCATCCTGGGCGTTCAGGGAGATGGGTACCCGCAGTTGCGGATTCGGATCCTTAGTGACGATGGGTGATTCGTTTTTCGCTTCGACCGGGGGCGTGGCCGGCAAGGAAGCAGCGACAGGAGTTCCCGGGCCAGCTCCCGAGGCGAGCAGTCCAGCCGATACCGGCTGCACGCTGAGGAAAGCGGAGCATAAAAAGACCCAGAGAAATGAGGTGGAATTGGTTAAGCGCATGCGATAAGCCTCATTTCCGCTGGTAGTTCCGGTTCCCCGAAAGATCGTAACTGTATATGGCGGTGTCGTCTTCCATAGTGATTTCCTTGCTTGTTACTCGGGTAACTTTTCGATTACCGACAAGGTCGCCTACGTCTACCGATTGGGATCGTTCACCGTCCATGACAATGGCGGTGTGCTGCCCATAATCGTCGGCGATGATGGCGGTCAGCTTCACTCGATCTGGGGGTGTAGCGAGAACGTCCTGTTTCGTCGAGTCCAGTTTGGCAACCATTGAGGATTTTCCCGCGGTCTTTGCGATTGAAGAGGCGCTTTCCCGGCGGGACGCTTGTTCTACGACCGGGATCGCCACTTCGCGACGACGACCGGTAAGCGGATCCTTTCCGCCGGGATAGGAAAAGCTGGCCCGCTTGGCTAGTACTTGTTCGAGGTGGTTTACCAGGTCGATGAACCGTTGATCATAACCCTCGGTAGTCGCTAAGGATTGGTTGACTTCAAATCGGAAGCCGTTGTTCTGGGAGAAGATGCGAAGCGCGAGACCCAGGGCCAGGGCCATTGCGATGAACGCGGCGGCAGCGAAAGGATTGACTTTCATTTCATCCCTTCCTTACGCGGTAGGTGTCGATGTGTAATCGAATCGAAATACCACGACGGTTTTGCGGTATGGCCACAGGGGACTTACCACCTTTGGCTGGGATTTCCGCGGCGGTTTCCCGGGAGACCTGACTAACCTCGAAGGAGATAAGCGACATTACCTTGCGGCTGTTCTCAAATTTTGAGCAGAGTTCGCCGAAGCTGAAGAAGTCGCCCTCCAAAGAGATTTCATACCCATAAGTCGTCACGCGGCCGATTGTTGCGGGTTGGGATGGCCGCACCGAAACCAATCTCATTTTCAAATCGTTCACGCAAGAAGTCAGGAAATCGAAGAGCAGGAATTCCTGGGAAACGCTATCCTTCTGGTCCGCGAATTCCATGTTCCTGTACACCAAATCCCGCACGTGGTTTAGGTTTTCAGAAACGATTTTGGCGGTTGCAAGTTGGTTGCTTATAACGATGCGCTGCTTTTCGATATCCTTGAAACGGGGCACAAACCGGGATGTATACAGGATATCGGTCGGGACTACCGCAATAGCCGAAACCGCCATAAAAATCAAAAGAGATTCACCGGATTTCATTGCCCCATCCATTTCGAAGTATAGGCGGAGAATTCGAAGGCGACCCGACCAGACTCGCCGGCCCGGTCAGCATAGTTCAATTTCAATCTTCCGAAGACGTCGGAAAAAGTTGTGTCTTTCTTGAGTCCCTCCAGGTATGCGTCGAGCACCAGTAGCTGCTCCTGCTGGGTGTTCGTGTACCCGTAACCATTTACCTTCAGTTCGTTGTTGTTATACGCGAAATGGGTGATCCAATAATTCTCCGGCAGATGGTTGGCCATAGCTGCGAGTTTCTTTGTCCACAAGATTCCCTTATCCTGTAGTTCCCCAAGCTGTTCAATATCGGACTTATCGACAATTAATTTTGTGGCGGTGTATTTTGTGTATTCCTGCTTAAGCCGGGACACCTTATCCTTCTCAATGGTAATCACATGTTCCATCTGCCAGATGGTCAGAGTCGAATAGATGAGGGAGATTGCGAAAAATCCAAAGCATCCGGCCCCGATGATGAAAGCGAGCCGCTTCTTTCGCTCGGACTTGATTTCACGTTCGCGCGTGGCTCGAATGAGATTCAATCGGTAGAGTCCCGCACCTCCCTTAACACTCATAAGTTACCCCGCAATGCCAAAGCCAAGGCCAAATCGAATTTTCCAGGCTCCGCAGTGAGGCCGCTACCCAGCTTGGCGGCCAAATCCATGCGCGACGTCATTAGTCCCGTCTGACGGCGCAAGGCATCGGTAAGTGTCGGCGAGCTGAGGTAATCTCCAAGTAGAAGTATTTCCTGGAACCCAGTACCCAAGGCATTTTTTTCATAGAACGAGAGGGATCTCGTGACTTCGTCAGCCAGCGACTGGAGCCTTTTGGCTTTATCCGATGCTGATAACTGTTCGCCAAAAACTTCTTCTGCGGCGAAATAGATGCTTCGGTTAAAGAAGGGTGAAAATTCCCCGTCGATGACAATCGTGGAAACCTGGGGCCCGATATGGAGGGCGACCGCGGGCGCATCCGACTCCTGGCCCTGACGCCAACTCCATATCGCATTCGCGATGGAGATTGGGAGTACATCGACAGTGGCGGCTTTCAGTCCCGCACGTTCTAGCACTTGCATTTGCCGTGTGAGAACGGAGTTAGCTGCCAAGGCGACCATCAATTGGCAACTGCCACTATCATTACCTTGATCGTCGGGAAGGACTTCATAATCCAAGGCGGAGGTGGCGATTTCGAAGTGAACCGTTTTTCGTAGCTCTAGGCGTAATGCCTGTTCTAGTTCTTCCGAGCCCAGTTTCCGGAAGGGAATCTGGGTCGCGTAAACCTGCTTTCCAGTGACACAGGAAACTACGGATTCCCGCGCTCCCACGCCCAAACGCGTATTTAGCTTTCTTAGACCTTCGATAATAGCATCGTCATCGGAAAGATCGCCCCGGAATTCATCCAACCCGGAAATGGAAAAGCCGCCTCTGCCATCGGAGAAAAGTCTCGCGGCACGGATGGCCAAGGAGTCGAATTCCACCCCGAGCGTGAAACCAGGGTTGGATATTTGGATGCTTCGCTTCAAGGCGATCTCCATTTGGTGAGGGAAAGATCGGGCTGGGAATTTGGACCCGTACTTGCTGTACCGACGTCCCAGGTGAACTGGACCGATTCCGAGCCATGGGTGGCCAAAGCAGTCAGGATCTTCATCGATGACGTAGTAGCCGCGACTGATCCCGGGAAAGGGGCATTGTCTACGATGGTTAAGGTAACGAAGGATTTATTCTCGAACTCTAAATTGTTGATCAGGATTTTCGTATTACTTGGCCAACCCTGGTTTGTATTGATGAATGCTCTGCTGTCGGCATCGTGGTTGCGAAGCCATGCCGCCCCGGTAATCAATGCTGATTCGGCATCGAGGTAACAACCAGCACGGCGAAAGACCATGTCCTCGTCATTGCGAGAGTTGCTTGCCACCACCAGCAAGCCTCCGGCCGCCATGGACATGACCATGCTGATGCCGATCACGCCGGCTAATACGGAACCTCTCTGAGTTATTTCCATTTATCAAGTACACTTGGGGCATTGCGGCATACCGCCGACTGGGTTTGCAGAGGAAGCGAATCCCGAACTCCGGCAATAGACATATTAAATCGCATATTGTACCAGAAGAAAAAGCCATCATTCCTTATGCCAAACAAGCCATTCCTCTTTTTCTCACTGTAATGATCAAGATTGTCGATCGTCACTTTTACGACGTCTGAGGAATAAGTGATATCACTCCAAGCTCCTCCGGCTTTCCATTCTTGCAGCTTGCCCAGGTAAGATTCGGATCCGGTTAACCGGATAACCCTGAACCCTGCGATTATCGCGCGTGTATCGTCGCAAAATACAACGCCTGTTAGGTTTTCGACGGCGACATTGACCGCGACCGGGCAACCTGCGCTTCCTTCGTTCCATTCGTAAACGTAGGTGGCCTTAAGGGCTGCGCGGTGGATAGATTCGGAAACGCCATCCGCAATCTGCGTCAGTCGCAACCCCACAGAATTCTCTGATAATTGCGCGCTGCTGACCTTGAGAACGGCGATGACCACAGCGGGAATAATCAGAGCGATAACAGCCGTGACCAGTGTCTCGATAAGCGTGAATCCTGCAGCCCTTTTCATTTGAGCTTGGCGATCCGTTTGTATAAGGTAACGCTCATAGCGTGCCCGTTTTCAGTCCAGGTAACATGCGAAGTTACGACTCGAAAAGGCGTGAATACCGCATCACTCATTTCCGGGGTTAGTTCATCGCTAGTAGACACCACCTGGTGGGCTGAAGTCGGCACCTGTACGGCATCCGCTCCGTAGTCGAACATGAAGTCATCTTCATAAAAATCCCATTCATAGTTCAGAAAATGAAAACGCGTATCTTCCAGTTCCTCCTGGGCGAGGATCCGGGCTTGGCGGTAGTGGTCATTTCCCAACCGAAAATTGGAAGAATTGATGACTGTAAAGACGACAGCCGAAACCGTAAGGCCGAGGATTATGGACGAGACCATTACTTCGATCAACGTGAAGCCGGCCCTTGTATCTGTCGAGGCGCAGCAGCCGGGTGTCGAAAATTCGGAACGCAAGGGTAGCTCAGAAATTTACTGAAGTATCAGCTGTGGCTTCGGAATTTTCAATGACTCTCACTTTGGGGCCGGCAATTACGGTGATAGTGAATTGCGTCGCGTTTGGGATGGCGAGCGCGGCGTTCAGCTCAGCACTCGTCGGAGCGACTCCAGTCCTGCGGAGAATTGAGGCTGCTGTTATGGATGCTGTCTGAGCTATCGCCAGTGCCGCCATCTTTTTTTGGTTCTGGACATACCCGGTATACAAGGGGATTGCCGTTACCGCAAGTATGGCCACAATTATAGACACGACCAGGACTTCCGTTAGCACGAAACCCCGGGGATGGGCGCGCATAGGCTGAGTAGCACTGCAGCTACGCCCGCCTCTCCCTAAACCTATGCTACGCATCTCCGCATTCAATTCGGTCAGAATGAGTATTTCTGATCCGGAGCATTCACGTCAGTTCCACCTGTCGCAACCGAACCGTTGGTGACAACCTGGGATCCTGTAGTCTTCCCGGTAATCTTGATGTGAATCCCATCGGGGACTTGGATGGTCGAAGCGTTGTGTACTGTCGCCTTACCAATATCGAGGCAAGTGGCGACTAGAGGGGTACCGGCAACTCCTACGGCATCCGTTGTAGTTACTCCACCCGGTTCTCCACCCAGGCCGATACATGCTCCGATGAAGGACGCGACAGCACCGCCGGCGTTGGCCGCCATATTGTTCTTGGAGGTTGTTACGTAGTTGTTATAGAGTGGAATCGCCACCGCGGCCAGGGCGGCGACGATGATCGCCACTACGATAACTTCCACGAGGGTGAAACCCCTTTGGCTTTTAAGGTTCATCTTTTTCATTTGATTCTCTCCTGAATAGATTATGGATTCTACTTGGTTTGACTGCACACGGAGCACTTCTGAGTAAGCCATACGGCCACCTAATGGATGTACTGACCGACCTGGAAGATTGGCAGGTAGAGCGCGAATAGGATCGCGCCCACCACTCCTCCGAGAGTGACGATCAAAATGGGTTCAATGATGGAAGATAATGAGTCCACGACATTGCGGATCTCGCGTTCATAGAATTCGGCAGCCTTGGCCAAAAGCTCGTCGACCTTGCCGCTGGTTTCGCCTGTGGCTACTAGTTGCACCACTAGTACTGGGAATAGATTGCTGGCTTCCAACGCCTCGCTCAGGAGATCCCCCTTACGCAATCCGGAAAAAATCGACTCCAGGTTCTTTGAGAAATATCGGTTATTCACGGTGGCACCCGCAATCTCCGTGGCTTTGAGAATGGGAGTGCCCGCGCCCATCAGCAGGGACATGGTACGGCAATAGGTGGCCCAGATATTCTTCCTTAGTATGCCCCCGAACACCGGAGCGGACAAGATGGTCTTTTGCCACGCAATTTGGAAGGCTTCCTGCGTGAGCAACACTCGGAATGCGACGAAACAGAAAATCGCGGCCCCGATCAAGATAAGGGCGTTGTGGCGCATCGTTTCCGAAGCGAAAATCAGGAACTGGGTTGGAGCCGGTAGGACCGCGTTCATGCTTTTGTAGATGGTGGCGAATGTGGGAACGAGCTTCCAGAGGATTCCAACCATCATTAGGGAGACGAAGCACGCGATGAAGATGGGATAGCGCATGGCGGTCTTCACTTTCCCGCGCATTATTTCCACGCTCTCCATGTAATTTGCCATACCGTCAAGCACTCGATCCAAGGCCCCGGCCACTTCACCGGAATGCGCCACCGCTACGTACATGGAATTGAACGCTCCGGGATGGCGGGCCAGAGCCTCCGAAAAGGTGAACCCGGAGGAGAGGTCTTCGGCCACCTGCAGGATGATTTTCTTGAAGACGTCTCTTTCGCCTTTGGCCAGTTGGTCCAGTGCCCTGGAAAGGGGAACCCCTTGCCCGACCATAGTTGCAAGTTGACGGGTAAAGAATACGACTACTTTGTAAGGGACACGGTCATGGCGCGTTTTAAAGCTTTCGCGGAGGATTTCCGTGAGTGACGGACGAGTGTTCAGTTCATCCTTGGAAAGTTCCTTCACCTGGATAGGAAGCAAGGATTTCTGGGACAGTTTTTCCAGAACCTCGTCCGCGGTAATCGCATCCATGGTGCCAATTAGCACCCGGTCTTCCCGATCCCGGACTTTGTAGCTGAACTTGCCCATGGCGTTATTCGACTTCCTCCGCCATCTTGTCCTGCTTCTTCTTCATATCCTCGTAAGCGGGGAAATACGGCGAAGGCGATTTTCCCTCGGCGGCTTTGGCTTTCCACCCAAGCAGGGTTCCGCATGAGATCCCGATCGAGGCCTCATTCGGCCCTTTGTTCCAATCGGCTTCGGCGGAAGGGGAGAAATCGGCATCGAAGGTCAGGAAGGCTGATTCGCTGGGCGACTTCAGGGTGATGGAAAAGAATCCCCGCACGGTTTCCCCGTTTCCGAAAGGCCTGTCCCGCCCGTCGGGAGCGCGCATTGTGCCGCCGATGAAATGGCCACGGGCCCCCAGTTGCGCGTTCAGATAAGCAAGCGGGGTCACCACTAAGGAGATCCACGGTGAAGTGATGAAGCCGGAATAGGAATAACCATTGTCGTCTTCACTGTTCAGGTAAAGGAACCTGGCGCCGGCATCCAAGCGGGCCAAATCCAGCAAGGTCGGCGTGGCCAAGGTGAGTCCGAACAAAGGAGAGATTCCGAACTCGCCGCGGAAGCGGGTGGAATTGTATTTATCGACGTCAAACCGGTCGAGGCCGAGCCCCGCTTCCAGGCCCAGGTAAGGCAGCGGTGAATATCCGAGGCTGAATGCGTGGATGGTCTCGTGGGATGCCACGTTCTGCGTGGTGATATCCTGGCCCCGGAAAGTGAGGCCGTATTGGATTCCGAGATTTGTCGGTCCCATGGACTCCAAGGGGAATTCCGCCCGTGCTATCGGGGCGACAGCCAACACGCAAGCCACGAGTCTCGCCGTCATGCCGAAATTGGTTCCCATCGCGGTGCCCATCATTTCCCGATTACCGGAAGGGTGAATCGCTCTCCGTCCCGATCACGAACCCCGTTGGCTTCCGCGTTGACGCTGACCTTCAGGCGTCGCGCGAACTGACGGGGATAGCGCAGGCGCGCATGGGCGACGCCGTTCTTGGTAACCGCGGAGACCTCAATGGCTACCGCGTAGTCATTGGCGCGGAACTGCATTTCCTGAAGGTAATCGCGTACGTCACGCGCGATGAAAGGGAAATCTCCGCTGGCCGGTTCATCGCATACTCCCGCGGTCCCGTGGTCCACGATGATCTCGCTTTTGTCGCGGAAGCCGTTCGCGTTCAGATCGGCGAACAAGGTCTTGCCGCTTACCACGACCGTGTCATTCTCGCCTACGCCCGGATCGCAGCTGCCATTGCCGTTGAAATCGAACCAGAAGTCATGGGTGGCGGGCTTCCAATCGAATACCCCATCTCCGTTGCGGTCTTCGCCGCGACGCAAGATGGAATTGTCGTCATCCAGGTCGGGGTCGATGCCGGGATCGAATTTCAGATTGTTGTTGATGTCTTCGAAGGGAACATCATATGCCACGACCCGATAGACCGGTTTCACCGATTCAATCGTTCCGCCCAGTCCGTTCCAATGATCGAAAATTCGTACCGCATAGACGGCACCTGTCACGGTCGCGCTGAAATGCACCTCCGTCCCATCCGCCACGGCGTTGCCATTCACGTCCTGGACCACGGCGCCGGTGAAGAATTCGAAAGTGGTTTCATCCAGGATTCCGCCATTGTCCACGCCCACCGAATCATCCTGCGGCCGCGACACGGTTACGATATGCGCCGGTCCCGAAATCGTCAGCTTCGACGTATCCGCGATGCTGCCTACCGACGCCACCACCAGCACCCCACGGTAGCCGCTCGGTACGCTACCCGCCTGCAATTGGCTCAGGGCCACGCCGGCCTGGGTCAGGGCTACCGGCTTCAGGATATTCTCGCCGCCTCCCGGGCCCTGTAGGATGCGGAAGTTCACGCTTTGGCCCGAGACCAGGTTGCCTTGGGCGTCCGCCACCACGGCGGTCAGGTTGGCCAGGCCGCCGTTGATGCCGATGTTGTCGGGGGTGACCGTCAGCTTGATGGTCTTGGGAACGGCGGCGTTGAAGTCCACCTTGATTTGGGCGCTGCCCGCGGGAGCGTTGGCCTGCACGGTGGCTGTGCCGGAGAAGGATGCGCTGCGCAGGAAGGTCGAGGCCTTGCCGGAGCCATCGGTCACGGCCGAGGCTGCGGAGAGGCCGCCCGCGTTGGCGGCGAAGTTGATGGTTGCGCCCGCCACGGGAGCGCCCGAACCGTTCACGTAGGTGGCGGTGATTTGGGTGGAGTCGGCTCCGCCCACGACCAGGGTGGGCTTGGAAGACACGAGGCTCAAGGTATTGGTGTTGAAGCGGAGCGCTACCGAATCCGAGGTATTCAGCGCCGCGGCCTTGGCCACGATGGTTCCCGCCGCGCTTGCGTTCACGCGCACCAGGGCCTTGCCGTCGGGCCGCAAGACCGTGCTGTACGAGGCCGCGCCGTTGTCGAAGGTGCCCGCGCCGGTGAGGCTGAAGGTCACGACGTCGCCGCCGATGGCGTTGCCGGATGCGTCCCGCAAGGTGGCTTCCAGGCTGGCCAGTTCGCCCACTTTCAAATCGGTCTGGCCCGCGGCCAATTGCAGGGTCACTCCGCTGAAGAGGATTTCCGTCGAGGCCTTGAGATTGCGGCCCACGGCCGTCGCTTCCACCCGGCAGGTGCCGTTCACGGGCGCGCTGTGCAAGATGACGGTGGCCCGGCCCGTGCTGTCCACGGTGGCCGATTGACCGATGATGCCGAGATCGCTGGTGAACTTCACGGTTTCGCCTACGGCGGGGTTGTTGTCCTCGTTGGTGAGGATGACGGAGACCATGGCGAAATCGGAGTTGTCGGCGCGGAGTTGGGAGCGTGAAGAGAAGATGCGCATCTTGCGGATGGTGTCCACGTTGTTGTCCGGCTTGCCGGGGATGACGGACCAGAAGTCGACGTAATTGGTGTCCTCGGCGCCCAGGGCCTTGGCGGTTACGATGACGCGCTTCTGGGTGCCGCTGGTGACGTTGGTGCGGAAGATGCCGTCTCCGTCGGTGGTGCCGAAACCGGGATTGCCGTTGAAGAGGATGGTCGCGTCCGGTACGGGGGTGCCCGCGCCGTCGAGGATGCGGATGGTAACGGGCACGGTACGGTTGAGCAGGGCGTCGGTGAACTGGGGCTTGATTTCGATTTCCAGTCCGGTGAGGGTCACGGTCGTGAACACGGACAGGGAGGAATCTTCCACGGTGACGCTGGCGGTGATGCGCACGTCGTCGTTGACGGGGACGGCGCGGTAGGTGGCCACGGCTTCGCCGCGCTCGTTGGTGCTGTCGCTGGCGGTGATGATGCCGCGGTTGGCGGTGAAGCGGACCAGGCGGCCCTTGAGAGGGTTGTTGAACTTGTCGAAGGCCACTACGCGCACCTGGGTCTCGTCGGTATTGCTGGCCTTGAGACGGGAGTGATCCACGAAGATGCGCAGGTTGCCTACCGCCGACTTGGACGTGATGTCCGAGATGGGCAGGGTTTGCAGGAAGGTGATG
>JAHFCH010000296.1 GCA_023249635.1 Fibrobacterota bacterium | reverse complement strand
GAAGAACAAATATTCGTACGCGACCAACACCGGCGATTTCCGCCTCGCCCAGATCAAGGATCTCACCCCCGCGCTGGCGGTGCTCTCCCAGTACGACTATACTTACGATGTGGAAGGCCAAATCAAGTCCTGGACCCAGAAGTCAGGAACCGCAACTGCCAGTATCCACAATTTCGCCTACGACGCCGCGGATCAAGTGGTGGGGGATGAGGTAAAAAGCGCCGCCACCGGCAATCCCGTCACCAAGGGCTATGCGTACGCATATGATTTATCCGGGAACCGTACCAGCACGCAGGAGAATGGAGCGGTCAATACTTTCGCATACAATAACCTTAACGAATTGACGGGCCAAAGCGCGGGCGGAAAAGTGCGATTCTTCGGCAGCGTGAACGAGCCGGCGACCGTGACCCTGAACGGCGCCTCGGCCGATGTCTCTGCCGCGAAAAAATTCGACGGCACCCTCTCCTTGCCTGCGGGGACCTCCACGGTTTCCGTGACCGCCAAGGACTACTCCAACAACAGCGCGACAGCGAAATACCAGGTGACAACTTCGGGGTCAGCCGCGACGTTCACCTACGACAACAACGGCAATCAGACCGGGGATGGGACGCGCACCTACGAATGGGATGCCGAGAACCGCCTGACCGCGATAGTGAACGGCGCCTTACGCAGCGAATTCACTTACGACGGCCTGAGTCGCCGGGTGCACATCGTGGAAAAGAACGGGACTACGGTTACCGCCGACATCCGCTTGCTTTGGGTCGGCAACCAAATCGCCGAAGAACGCAACTCCGCCGGTTCCACGGTAAACAAGAAATATTTCGGCCAGGGAGTACTGGTCGGGGCTACCAAATTCTTCTATGCCCGGGACCACTTGGGATCCATCCGCGACATGACAGACAACGCGGGAGCGGTGGGCGCGCATTACGACTACGATCCGTGGGGAAACCGGACGCGGACAGTGGGGACGCAGAATGCGGACTTTGGGTTCACGGGGCACTATCTTCATACGGGGTCTGGGCTGTACTTGACGAAATATAGGGCGTATAGTCCGGCTTTGGGAAGGTGGATCTCCAGGGATCCGGTTGAAGAGGAAGACGGGCCGAACCTTTATGCATATGTTCGCAATAGTCCAATCAACAGGATGGATCGGCTAGGGCTCCAAACGGGCGCCTTTGCCTTACCGGCGCCCAACCCATCTTGGGGACCCGCTGGAATGTTTTGCTTGGGTGTTGCGGGAGCGGGTGTTTGGGTTTGGGAACAGATGTCCTCCGGGGGCGGCGGGGATGATTCCCCGCCTAGGCAGAGAAGCGCAGGCGGTCCGGATGCCGTGCCGGATCCAACTAAGGCAGCTCCAGGCGATGCCACTTCGACACCAAACAAAAATCCTTACACGGGAGCACCTGGAGCCCCTTCGACAACATATAATCCGGATGGAACTCCAAAACAGGTTCGAACTTATGGCGAGGATGGGTATCCTGCAACCGATACGGATTACAATCATGATCATGGACAGGGGACGCCGCATATCCATGATTGGGGTCGACCTTCCGGTGGAGGGAAGCCAACAAAGGCGGATCGCGGTCCGGGGAAGCAAGTGCAATGACTAAAAATTCCGAAATAGAAATTGAGTACAAGCTCGACAAGTTTGGGGGAGTTGTATTTCCTCCGCTCCACGATTCGAGTATGTGCGGCATAAGGCTTTTAGATAAGGCGAGAGCTGTGCTTTTTTTCTCTACTGATGAAGGAGATCATTTCGAGGTTTGCTTGGATGGTATACGTTCAATAAAACTGAATGATTTTCGAGAAGGCAATACTGTTCTTGATTTTTCAATGATGAGCGGAGACGAAGGGTCCCTTCGACTAGTGGCAAATCTTTACGAAGTCGATTTTGAAAGCGAAAAATCAAAGCCATACTTCCAAGAAATCATTGACCTATTAAATTCGAACCAATTAAAAATTATTCAGCTAAACCCTTCTTATGGATGCGATCTGTTGGCATTGTGTAAAGGCGTTAAGGTTTTCAAGAGCGTTTAACTTCTCCAGACGGGATGGCGTCTTCCTTGATTATTACGCCTTCACTCCTTTTTAGAACGTATTATTTGTCCAAATATTTTTTCAAAAGTCCGTGGCGGAACTGATCATATTGATCGATTGAGTCTGTAACCTCTTCCCCAGTATAGATTCGGAAAATCGCCGGCATGCGCTTCGCCGGGATGCCGAACGCGGGTTAAAACACCCGGAATTCCGGGAATGAACAGCCCCCCGGTCCCCGGTTTGGCGCCTCCACTCCTCCGGGCTATATTTCCCCCTACCCGGCCCCTTCAGGCCTGGGCCCAATGGTATTGGAAAGAGAGCGGATGAAAACGTATAAGATCGCGGTATTGGCGGGCGACGGTATCGGCCCGGAAGTCATGGAACAGGCCATCAAGGTCCTCGATGCGACCGGGCGCAAGTTCGGCTTCGGACTCGAATACAAGCATGCCGACGTGGGCGGCTGCGCCATCGACAATCACGGCGAAGCCCTGCCGGCCGCCACCCTCAAGGCTGCCGAAGATAGCCAGGCTATCTTGTTCGGATCCGTCGGCGGTCCCAAGTGGGAATCCCTGCCGCCCGAGAAGCAACCCGAGCGCGCCGCCCTGCTGCCGCTCCGCAAGCATTTCAAGCTGTACTGCAACCTGCGGCCCGCCAAGGTCTACAAGGCGCTGGCCTCGGCCTGCCCCTTGCGGTCGGACATCGTGGGCGACGGCTTCGATATCCTCTGCATCCGCGAGCTTACCGGCGGTATCTACTTCGCCAAGCACCCCGGCAGCAAGGGCCGCGAAGGCTCCGGGCCCACCGAGCGCGCTTGGGATACCAAGGAGTACACGCGCGCCGAGATCGAGCGGATCGCCCATAAGGGCTTCCAGGCCGCGCGCCTGCGCCGCAAGACCCTGGTCTCCATCGACAAGGCCAACGTGCTCACCTCCATGGTTTTCTGGCGCGAAGTGGTCACCGCGGTGGCCAAGGAATACCCGGACGTGAAGCTTTCCCACATGTACGTGGACAACGCCGCCATGCAGCTGGTCAAGAATCCGCAGCAGTTCGACGTGATGCTTTGCGGCAACATGTTCGGCGACATCCTCTCGGACGAATGCGCCATGATCACGGGTTCGATGGGCCTGCTGGCCTCGGCGAGCCTTTCCGAAAGCGGCTTCGGCCTGTTCGAACCCGCGGGCGGCTCGGCGCCGGATATCGCGGGCAAGGGCATCGCCAATCCCATCGCGCAAATCCTCTCCGCGGCCTTGATGCTGCGCTACGCCTTCCAGGAAGAGGACGCGGCCCGCGCCATCGAAACCGCGGTCGCCAAGGCCATCGATATGGGCGTGCGCACCGCCGATATCGCCATCGCCGGCCCCACGGGAACCATCATGGGGACAGTGGGTACCAAGGGCATGGGCGAAGCCGTACTCAAGGCCCTGGGGTGAATCGTACCCCGGCGTCCCGCGGCGGGGTTTCCGGCGCCGCGCCGGGGGGCCGCCTTCGACGAATACTGACCCCGAAGGTCCTTAACCGCCTCCGACTGGTCCTTACCCTCCTTACCTTCGGCGTGCTCGGCTGGTATCTGCATACCCGGCCGCGCCTTGACCTCGCCTCCTTGCATCCGCGCTGGGGATACTTCCTGGGCGCCTGCCTCTGCGTCGCGCCCGCACTGTGGCTGCGTGCGGCGGCCAAATGGCGCATGCTGCTACGGGGAACCGCGCCGGCCGTCACCTACGGCGAAGCCTTCCGCAGTTATCTCGGCGCCTTGGCACTGGGCCTGGTCACACCGGGTAGGGTGGGGGAATTCTCGCGCGGGCTTTACCTGCCGCATCGCGGCGCGCAGGGCTGGCGCGGGGCGGGATTGGTTCTCATCGACAATTGGCTCGACTTCCTGGCGGTGCTGTTTTGGGCTTGCCTGGGTTGGGGGCTTTGCTTCCGCGCGCCGGGATTGATGATTGGCCTCGGCCTCGCGCTCCTATTCGCTCCCGTGCGCTTTTGGCTGGGGGTCGCGGATAAGGTAACGGCCAAGTTACCCAGCCTGCGCGGCTTCCGTGATTCTTCGCGCCAAGCGTTGGCAGCGGGGGAGGGGGTTTCCCGCGCTGATTGGATCGGATCCTTCGCCGCGGCTATGCTCGCCTACGGCCTCGATTGGCTGCAATTGTCCCTGCTGCTTTCCTTCCTGCTTCCACAGGTTCCCGCCCCATGGCATCTGGCGGGCATGATGGCCTTGGTGACCCTGGCGAATTCCTTCCAGGTGACCTTGGCCGGATTGGGCGTTCGCGAGGGGTTATCCATGCTGCTGCTCGCGCGCGAAGGCGTCGGGTCCGAAGCCGCGGTCGCCGCCGTCTTCCTGCAGTCCTGCCTGGGCCAATTCTTGCCCGCATTGGCGGGATTGGCCGTAAAACCGGTGGCGCTTTATGCGCCGGAAGATCGGGCCGACTAGGGATGCAATCAGGGGTGCGATCAGGGCCGCGCCTAGGGATGGGCGGATAAAACCGCCCGGCGGATTGAACCGATCGGGCCGGAAATGCTAGGATCCGGCGTGGACCAGCAACTTGCCGATCGCATTGTGGCGCGTTACCCGCGCGCTTCCCGTTTCCAACGTTGGCATATGCGTGGACGCCTCCACCTGTGCCCTTACGATCTCCTGCTCAAACACCTTACGGGACCGGGCAACCTGCTCGATGTAGGCTGCGGTTTCGGGCACCTCGCCTGGTACCTGCGCGAGTCGGGTTCCGCTCTTGCGTATTTCGGCACCGACATCGACGAACGTAAGATAGCGGTGGCGACCGGGAGCCTTCCGGCCGGCCCTTCCGCGCATGCCGCCGCCGCGGATGCCACAACCGGGGGGGCGCCCGCGTTCCGCCTCGGCGATGCCCGCGCCTTGTCCCATCTTCCCGAACGGTTCGGGAACATCCTCTTCCTGGACGTGATCTACCTGATGCCTTGGGAATTGCAAACGCAGATGCTGGGCTGGGCCATGGGCCGCTTGGCCGAAGAACCGGGCAGTGCCATTCTCGTCAAGACCATGGACGAGGCCAGCGGCTTTTCCGGTTTCCGCGCGGTGGCCGAGGAATGGATCATGGTCCGTCTGCTGCGTCGCACCCGCGACTCCGGCGCGCTCAACGGCATGCGTCCCTTTCCCGAGTACGCGGCATTCGCCCGCGCACGGGGATTCCGTTGCGACATCGAAGCGCTGGGCACCTACAACCCTTCTTCCGTGCTCCGCTTCACCCGTTAGCGGCATGGTCAGCGACTTCCACGCCTACGAAAAGGAACTCTGCCTCACGGGCCTAGTCCCCATGCTGCAAAAGCGCGGGTTCGACCCCGCTGGCAAGGCCGTCCTGGATGTGGGCTGCGGCTATGGCGGCGTGCTGGCGGGCCTCGCGGAAAAATATCCCCTGGGGAGCGCTCTGGGTATCGATCTCGATGAGGACATGATCCGAGCCGGCCAGGCGAAATGCCCCGGGGGCGTGCTCTTGAGCCGCGG